>JAVEDG010000422.1 GCA_030841245.1 Actinomycetota bacterium | reverse complement strand
GGTGCACGGCCAGCGGGTCCATGCCGTCGACCTTCCAGCTCGGGATCCCGAAGCCGGGACCGCGAGCCGAGAGGCGAGCCTCGCCGGTGGCCTCGTGGACGCTGGTCGACACGGCGTACTGGTTGTTCTCGATGAAGAAGCACAGCGGCAGCCGCCACGCCGCGGCGAGGTTCATCGTCTCCAGGGTCGAGCCGATGTTGACGGCCCCGTCGCCGAAGTAGGTCACGGCCACCGCGTCGGTCCCGGCCTGGCGGTGCGACCACGCCGAGCCGGCGGCCAGCGGCACTCCGCCGCCCACGATCGCGTTGGTGCCGATCGCCCCGGCCTCGCGCCACTGCAGGTGCATGGACCCGCCGCGGCCGTGGCTCCACCCGCGGTCCAGCCCGCAGATCTCGGCGAGGGTGCGCAACAGCACTGCGTGTACGTCGTCGGACATCGGTGCGGTCGGGTCGATGCCCTTGGGCTCGACGTGGTGGAGCACCTTGGCCAGAAACTGGTGGTGCCCGCGGTGCGAGCCGTTGACGGTGTCCTCGCTGGTGAGCGCCAGCACGGAGCCGACCGCTCCACCCTCCTGGCCGATGCTCGAGTGGGCGGGACCGTGCACCAGCCCTGCGGCCGCCAGCTCGAGCACGTACTCCTCGAACGCCCGGATCAGGGCCAGCTGGCTGTACGTCGCGGTCAGCAGCGCCGGCTCGGCAGCGTCCCAGTCGGCCTCGGTGGCGACGACCTGCACCCAGGGCACGGAGGGTTCGAGGCGCCGGTGCTCGGGCATGGTGGGCTCCTGACGTCGGACCACCCAGCCTGGCAGTGATTGGATCCAATAACAACCCCTTGCGCGGCCTGATGGGCTCTGGCTACCGTGTTTGGATCCGATCAGTCCTCTGGAGGGACCACATTGTCGGAGTTGGTTCGCGCGCCGCGCCCGGCGACGCTGCCCGGACTGACCGGCGTCGACCACATCGGCTTCACCGTGCCCGACCTCGAAGCGGCGAGGGCCTTCCTGGTGGACGTGCTCGGCTGCGAGTACATGTACTCGCTCGGCCCGTTCCGCCACGACGACTCCGATTGGATGACCGAGCACCTGGGCGTCGACCCGTGCGCGGTGATGGAGCAGCTGCACTTCTTCCGCTGCGGCGGTCAGGCGATCTTCGAGGTGTTCCAGTACGCCGCGCCAGACCAGGATGTCGACCAGCCGCGCAACAGCGACATCGGCGGGCACCACGTCGCGCTCTACGTCGAGGACCTCGATGCTGCGCTCGCGTTCCTCCAAGAGCAGGGGCTCACGGTGCTCGGCGACCCGACCGCCAGCAAAGGTCCGTCGGAGGGGCAGCGATGGGTCTACTTCCTCTCGCCGTGGGGGATGCAGTTCGAGCTGGTGAGCTACCCGGACGGCAAGGCCTATGATCGCGACCGCACCGCGGCCGGGAATCCCGAGGAGCAGTCCGGGTGACATCGTCGAACCCGGTCACGTCGCCCATCGACCCGGGCGCCGGAGCGGCCAGCGAGCGCATCGCGGCGCAGTTGCGCACAGCGATCCTCGCCGGCGAGATCGCACCCGGCGAGCGGATCCGCCAGGAGGATGTCGCCGAGCGGCTGGGCACCAGCCGGCTCCCTGTGCGCGAGGCGCTGCGCATCCTCGAGGCCGAGGGGTTGACCGAGCACACGGCCAACAAGGGCGCGCGAGTGCCGCGCCTGGACGCCGCTGAGCTCGACGTCCTCTACCGGATGCGAGAGCGCCTCGAGCCGCTCGCCCTGATCCAGAGCATGCCGCACCTCACCGCGGGCGAGATCCGCGAGCTGGAGTCGATCCACGAACGCATCGCCGCGGACGCCGACCTTCGCGAGTTCATGGTGCTCGACCGCGCGTTCCACCTCGGCTCGTACGCCGGGTGCGCCAGCGAACAGCTGTCCTCCAGCGTGACCCGCCTCTGGAACGCGACCCAGCCGTACCGCCGTGCGTTCATGAGCCTGGGAGGTCAGCACCGGCGGTGGATCGTCGACCACGAGCACCGGCTGATCCTGGACGCGATCGAACGCCGAGACCCCGAGGATGCCGAGCGCTACCTGGCCGGGCACATCCGCCGTACCCGGATCGAGCTGGCTGCGCACCCGGAGCTGTTCGGCGCGACTGCGGCGAGGCGCACCTGACGCCTGCCGTGGCTGACGCCGGGTGCAGCGGCCGCGGTCAGGCCGGTGCCACGAAGATGCAGACCGGGTGGCCGGCCGGGTCGGCGTAGACCCAGAGCGGCTCCTCCTCGTCGTCGGTCCTGTCGAGCAGCACCGTCGCGCCGAGCGCCAGCGCGCTCTCGTGGGTGCGCGCCAGTGTCTCGATGTCCGGCACGGACATGTCGAGGTGCAGCTGTTGCGGGACCCGGTTGTCGGGCCACGTCGAGCGGGCCTGCTCGTCGACCTGCTGGAAGGCAAGCTGCTGTCCGCCGGGGGCCGGCGGGCGGAGGACGAGCCAGTCCCGGCCACGGTCGTCGGGCTCGCCGTCGGGCGGCGTCTCGTCACCCGGCCGGTAGGTCATGCCGAGCAGCGCCCGGTAGAACTCCGCGAGGGCTCGCGGGTCGGGGCAGTCGAGCACGGTCTGGCGCAGTACGGGGTGGATCGGCTCCGTCATGGACCCTGCCTACCAGGTGACGGCGATGTACTTGCTCTCGGTGTAGTCGAGCAGTCCCTCGTGGCCGCCCTCACGACCGATGCCGGACTGCTTCACGCCCCCGAACGGCGCGGCGGGGTCGGACACCAGCCCGCGGTTGAGGCCGACCATCCCGCTCTCCAGCGCCTCGCTGACCCGCAGCCCGCGCGCCAGGTCGCCGGTGTAGAGATAGGCCACCAGGCCGAACTCCGTGTCATTGGCGAAGCGCACCGCCTCGTCCTCGGAGGTGAAGGTGACGATCGGCGCGACCGGCCCGAAGATCTCCTCCTTGAGGATCTCGGCGTCCGCGGGCACGTCGACGAGCACCGTCGGGTCGTAGTACCAGCCGGTGCGCTCGGGCACCTTGCCGCCGATCAGCGCGCGGGCGCCGGCGGCGAGCGCGCCGGTAACGAGCTCGTCGCACTTCCGGACGGCGGCCTCGTTCACCAGCGGGCCGACCTGGGTGCCGTCCGCGGTGCCGGGGCCGACCTTCATCGCGCCCATCTTGTCGGAGAGCTTGCGGGCGAACTCCTCGGCGACGGACTCCTCGACGTAGAACCGGTTCGCGGCGGTGCATGCCTCACCGCCGTTGCGCATCTTGGCGATCATCGCGCCCTCGATCGCGGCGTCGATGTCGGCGTCGGCGAAGACAAGGAACGGCGCGTTGCCGCCGAGCTCCATCGAGGTGTTGACGATGCTGTCTGCAGCGAGCTTGAGCAGGGTCCGCCCGACCTCGGTCGAGCCCGTGAACGACAGCTTGCGGACCCGGTCGTCGTTGACCATCGCGGCCACGACCTCGCCGGACCGGCGAGCCGGCACGACGTTGATCACTCCCGGCGGCACGCCGGCGTCGTCGAGGATCTGCGCCATCAGCAGGGCCGTCAGCGGCGTGTCCGACGCGGGCTTCAGCACCAGCGTGCAGCCGGCGCCCAGCGCCGGGCCCATCTTGCGGGTCGCCATCGCGGCCGGGAAGTTCCAGGGCGTGACGAGCACGCAGACACCGACCGGCTGGTGCACGACCAGGATCCGGTTGGCGCCGGAGGGTGCGGTGGTGACCATGCCGTCCATCCGGACGGTCTCTTCCGCGTACCAGCGGAAGAACTCCGCGGCGTAGGTCGCCTCGCCCTTGGCGTCGACGAGCGCCTTGCCGTTCTCAAGCGAGATGAGGGTGGCGATCTCGTCGGCCCGGTCGGTCATCAGCTGCCAGGCCTTGCGCAGGATCTCGGCGCGCTGCCGTGGTGGGGTCGTGGCCCACGCGGGGCCCGCCTCGGCAGCGGCGGTGACGGCGGCCAGGCCGTCCTCGGCGGACCCGTCGGCGACCTGGGCGATGACCTCGCCGGTCGCCGGATCGGTGACGTCGAAGCGACCGCCCTCGCTGGCGGCGCGCCACGTGCCGCCGATGAACAGGTCGGTGGGCACCTTGCTGAGTACGTCGTCGGTCATGTCTGTCATCCTCGCTGACCGCGGCCGGCATGGCCAGCGGTCGGAACTGGTCGGAGCAGGGTCAGAACGGGTTGGTCACGACGAGGTCCTGGGCAGGGTAGAGGGTGATGATGCGGGGGCCGTCCTCGGTGACGACGACCTCCTCCTCGATCCGGGCGGCGGAGAAGCCGTCGCCGGCCGGGCAGTAGGTCTCCAGCGCGAAGACCATGCCCGCCTGGATCTCCACCGGCTCCTTCATCGAGTTCAGTCGGGAGATGATCGGTCGCTCGTGGAGGCCGAGCCCGAGGCCGTGGGCGAACTGCAGCCCGAAAGCCTCCATCTCGCTGCCGAACCCGAACTCCTCGGCCGCCGGGAGCAGCGCCGCGATCTCGTCGGAGCCGACACCGGCCTTGATGCCGTCGAGGCCGCGGTCCATCCACTCGCGGGCCTTCGCGTACGCGTCGCGCTGGGACTGCGTCGCGCTGCCGACCGCGAAGGTGCGGTAGTAGCAGGTCCGGTAGCCGTTGAACGAGTGGATGATGTCGAAGAATGCCTGGTCGCCGGGGCGGATCAGCCGGTCGGTGAAGTTGTGGGGGTGCGGGTTGCACCGCTCGCCGGAGATCGCATTGACGGCTTCGACCTGGTCCGAGCCCATCTCGTAGAGCCGCTTGTTGACGTGCGCCACGATCTCGTTCTCGCGGATGCCGGGCTTGAGCATCTCGACGATGTCCTGGTAGACGCCGTCGACCATCGCGGCCGCCTGGTTGAGCAGCACGATCTCGTCGGGCGACTTGATGCAGCGCGCGTCGAGCATCAGCTGCTGGGCGTCGACGACGGTCAGCCCTTGGCGCTGCATCTCGAAGAGGAACGGCGGTTCGACGATGTCGACGCCGATTGGCAGGTCGGCGACCCCGGCCTCGACGAGCATCGACTTGATCTCGGCGACGGCGGCGGCCATCAGCCCGACCGACGGCGCCACGGCGCCGCGGAAGCCGAGGAAGCCGGCCCGGTAGTTCTCCTCGGGCACCCAGGGGGAGTACTTCTTGTGGTGCTTCACCGCCGACCCGAAGTCCCACAGCACCGGGTCCTTGCCTCGGGCCAGCAGCGCGTAGCGGATCATCTTGTCGCCGAGCGCGCCGCCGATCCAGGTGTGCGTGGTGTAGCGGATGTTGTAGAAGTCGAAGAGCAGGAACGCCCCGTACCCGCTGCCCTCGAGCGCCGCCTTGGCCCGGCCGATGCGGTATTGACGCAGCCGCTCGAAGTCGACTCGCTGCTCGTAGTCGACGCCCATCTGCCCGGGGGCGGGCAGCGGGGCCGGGGTGTCGTGCGCCGGGCTCATGTCGCCTGCCTACTCCTGCGGCGCGAGGCCGTCGTCGACGGGGGTGTCCTCCGGCTTGAGCTCGAAGCCGGCGGCGCCCGCCTGCTGGTCGAGCAGGATCGCGAAGTCCTCGTCCACCCGACCGCTGCTGACCGACTGCTGCACCAGCTGCGCGGTAGCGGCGGCCACCGGCATCGGTACGTCGAGTGCGCGGGCAGCCGCGAGGCCGAGGTCGAAGTCCTTGCGCAGCAGCACCGGGGTGAACGTCGGCGTGTAGTCGAGGTGCACGAACGCAGGCGACTTGTAGCGGCTGAAGACCGAGCCCATCACGCTGTGGTTGAGGAACTCGAGGAAAGCGGCGCGGCTCATCCCGCCCTTCTCGGCGAGCACCGTGATCTCGGCCAGCGACTGCGTGACGACCCCGAGCAGCAGGTTGTGGCAGATCTTCGCCAACCGGGCACTGTCGCCCTCGCCGACATAGGTCACGTGCTGCCCGATCGCCTCGAGCAGTGGGCGGACCCGGTTGAACGTCTCCTCGTCCCCCGAGACCACGAAGCTGAGCTTGCCGGCGGCCACGACCTTGCCGTTCCCGCTCACCGGGCTGGCGAGGAACTGCACGCCCACCGCGGCACAGGCGGCCCGCATCGCCTCGGAGGCCTCGGTCGACACAGTGGAGGTGTCGACCACCACTCCGGGCAACCGGCTCGGGTCGGCGAGCAGGCCCGATCCGCCGGTGAGCACCTGCTCGAGGTCCGCGGACGCCGAGACCATGGTGAAGACCACGTCCCGGTCGGCCAGGTCGGCGATCGAGTCGACCACGGTCGCGCCGTGCGCGGCGAGGGGCTCGGCCTTGGCCCGGGTGCGGTTCCAGCACGCGAGGTCGACGCCCGCCTTCGCCAGCCGGGTCGCCATCGCGGCGCCCATCCGGCCGGTGCCGATCCAGCCGACGGTCGCGGTGCTGTCCATGGGGCTCCCGTTGCAATCGATTGCGCTCACGCTAGCCAGCGGTTTCTGAGCGTGTCAAGACACGGCTGGCGCCCGCCGGCCGGGCTGCGGCGGCCGGTCAGTCCCTGAGCCGGGCGGCCACCCAGTCAGCGGTGTAGGGGCGGTGCTCGGGCCACACGTTCATGCACCCGTGGTTGCCGTCCTCGAGCAGGATCAGCTGGGCACCGTCGACCTCGTCGGCCAGCCGGGCGGCGTCCTGCCAGGGGATGAGCCGGTCCAGCTTGCCCGTGACGACGAGCAGCGGAGCCGCGATGTGCTGCGCCTGACCGGCCAGGTCGAGCGTCAAGGCGTGCCGGCGGGCCGCCTCGTCGTCCGCGGCCCCCGACCGGACCTGGAACGCCTTGCGAGTCAAGGGGGGCAGCGCGTCCCAGCACGCTCCGAAGTTGTACGGGCCGGCCAGCGCGACGCACGCCTTGAGCCGGTCGCCCAGTGCGGCCGCGACCCGCGGCGCGTAGTAGCCGCCGAGGCTCACGCCCCAGATGCCGATCCGTTCGCCGTCGATCTCCGGCAGAGCCGCGACCGCGTCGACGATCGCCGCGCCGGGCGCAGACCAGTCGCCGCGGATCGGCAGGTCGTACTCCGCCTCGCCCTGCCCTGGTCCGTCCACGCTGAACGTGGCGACGCCGCGGTCGAGGAAGAGCTCCTCGGTGGAGCGGAACTCCTCCTTGGCGGAGTCCAGGCCCGGGATCATCACGACGACGGGCGAGGGCCCCTCGCCGTACGCCGCGGTGGAGGGGAGTCGCAGGATGCCGACCAACCGGCGGCCCTCGAACGGGATCTCGACCCGTCGGCCGGGCGGGTCGAGATGGGGCAGCGCGTCGTCGAGGCAGCGCACGGCGGACTCGTGCGCCTTGCGCATCTGGGGCACGTCGTCAACGAAGAGGAACTTGCCGAAGTGGAAGTAGACCGCAGCCCGGGCCAGGTGTTCCCCGGCGGAACGGGTGCGGCCCTCCGCCAGTGCGGTCCGGCCCAGCGCCTCGTGCTTGTCAGCGGCGACCGACCAGGCAGCGCACCAGTCCTGCCAGCGCGTCAGTGAGCGGGTCACCCGCTCGAAGTCGGCCACCGTGACCCCGTTCGTGGTGAACCGGGGACCCCAGTGCGAGATCGCCGAGCGGACCCGCTCGTCGACCTCGTGCTGCGCCGCATCGGCCTTGGTCACTGGGTATCGCCCTCTCGGTCGCGACCGGGGCCCGGCGAGCGTCGTGACGGCACGTCGGGCCAGGCATTGCAATCGAGTGCAGGATCGGGCCATCATGCCTGGCGTGTCAACGTCGGCCACCGCTGCCTCGCCGGGCACGGCGCAAGAGCCTCCCGCGCCCTTCACGCCGGCCGAGGTGGCGCGGCGCCGTGGCCTGGTAGCGGATCTGGCGGCCGAGCGTGGGCTGGACGCCGTCGTCGTCTACGGCGCGAACCGTGCCGGCAGCGCCGTGCCGTGGCTCACCGGCTGGCCGGTGACCCGCGAGGCGGTCCTCGTGATGCGGCCGGCGCGCGAGCCGGTCCTGCTCGTCGGGTTCGCCAACCACGTCCCCAACGCACAGCGACTCGCGGTGGGCTGCGAGGTGCGGCCGTGCGGCGAGCACCCGACCGAGACGGTGACCGACCTGCTCGGCCCGGCGGCTCGGCTCGGTGTGGTGGGCGCACTGCCGGGCGCGCTCTGGCGGGGGCTGGGCCGCTGCGGTGATGTCGTCGAGCTCGACGGCGACTTCGCCCGGCTGCGTCGGGTCAAGAGCGAGGAGGAACGAAGCCACCTGCGGTGGGCGGCACACCTGACCGACCGATCGGCGGCGGCGCTGGTCGAGGCGGCGACACCGGGCGCGAGCGAGCTCGAGCTGGTGGCGGAGGTCGAGGCGACGTACGCCGGTACCGGTGCGGCGAACCACATCCACTACGTCGCGGCGACCACGATGGCCGACCCGGACCGGTGCGCCCCGGCCCAGTGGCCGACCGACCGGCGCCTCGAGCCCGGGTCCGTCGTCGTGTTCGAGCTGAGCACGACGTGGGGTGTCGACTACCCGGGACAGCTGCTGCGGACGGTCACCGTCGAGAGCGACCCGACCGACCTCTACCGCGACCTGCACTCCGTCGCATCGGATGTGCATGACGCGATCGTGGCCGCGCTGCGCCCGGGCGCACGGCCCGCCGAGCTGCTGGCCGCGGCGGACCGGGTCCGGTCGGCGGGCTTCGTGACGGTGGACGATCTCGTGCACGGGTTCGGCGGCGGCTACCTGCCGCCGGTGCTGCACCAGCGGGCGGACCCGCGCGGTGCGCACCTGGAGCCGCTCGCACAGGGGATGACCCTGGTCGTGCAGCCCAACGTGTGCACGCCCGACCGGCAGGCCGGGGTGCAGACCGGCGAGCTCTACGAGATCACTGCTGACGGTTCGCGGTCCATGCATGCGTTCCCCCGGGGGATGCTGCGCGGGGGCGACGTGCTGTGAGCCGGGCCGGCCCGCTCGACGCCCCGGTCTCCGGCGAGCTGCCGGCCGAGGCCGACGTCGTCGTGATCGGTGGTGGGCACAACGGGCTCATCTGCGCGGCCTATCTCGCGCAGGCCGGTCTGGAGGTGTGTGTCCTCGAGTCGCGAGACGTGGTCGGCGGAAACACGGTGACCGAAGAGCTCACGTTGCCGGGGTTCCGACACGACACGTGCTCGAGCGCCCACGTCCTCATCCAGTCCAACCCGGTGATCGCCGACGACGAGCTCGGCCTGCTCTCGACGTACGGGCTGACCTACGTCCACACCGACCCGGCCGTCGTCCTGCCGCTGCCCGACGGCGACGCGGTGGTCGTGCACCGTGACCTCGACGCGACCGTCGATGAGCTGGCGCGGTTCTCGGCCCGCGACGCCGCCGAGTTCCGGGAGATGATGCGGGAGTGGGACGGTGGGCTGGCCCGTGCCCACGGCCGGTGGAACGCCGGTGAACCGCCGGCCGATGACGAGGCGACCAAGGGGTACGACGACCTGCGCACCAGGTCGGCATGGGACGTCGTCCACATGCGGTTCTCGCACCCGACGGTGCGCGATCTGTTGCTGTGGCTGGGTTTTGCGACCATCCAGGATCCACGACGGCCTGGGACCGGGGCGCTGCCGTCGGCCATCACGTCGGGTCGGCTGCGCTTCGGCTGGGCGACGCCGACGGGCGGCTCCGGTGCGCTTCCGGCGGCGCTGGTGCGGCACCTGGTCGACCACGGTGGAAGCGTCGTCGCCGGTGTGCCGGTGGCCCGGATCGAGACGGAGCAAGGGCGCGCCTGCGCGGTCGAGACCGTCGACGGCCGGCGGATCGCGGCTCGGCGGGCAGTGGTGTCGTCGGCGCACCTGGCGTCGCTGGCAGGGATGCTGACCGACCCGAGCCCGGACCTGGTCGAGGCACGGGAGCGCTGGCGACCGGGGCTCAGCCTGTTCGCCGTGCACGCGGCGTTGCGGAGGGACATCACCTTCCCGAGCTCTCGTGGCCCTGTCTCGTCGGTGGCCGGAGGCCTGGGTACATCCGCGGGTCTGGCCGCGCAGCTCGAGACCTTCGGTCGCGGTCAGCCGGATGCCCGCGACCCGTGGATGCTGATGGTCGCGTCGACGGTCGTCGACCCGGACCGGGCACCAGACGGTGGCGGGACCTTCAAGATCCTCACTGTCGCTCCCCACCAGCGCGCCGACGGCAGGTCATGGGACGAGTCGGGTGCCGAGCATGCAGCGGCGCTGATGGACCGGGTGCACGAGCGCACGAACCTGACGCGGGATGACGTGCTGCAGGTCGTCGCGGAGACCCCGACGTCGTTGGCCGAGCGCAACCCGCACAACGTCGGCGGCTCGTGTCACGGTGGCGAGTTCATGACCGCTGACGGCTCGGTGATCCCGGGCTGGACGTCGTACGTGTCCTCGCTCCCGGGCCTGTTCCTCACCGGATCGACCGCGCATCCCGGTGGGTCGGTCAGTGGCCGACCCGGCCGCAACGCCGCCCGCGCCGTACTCGCCGATCTCGGCGTACGCGTCGGACCTCTTCACGCCGGAGGATGAGCGCGGGCCGCCGGATCGGCGGTCGTCCCGGCTGTCGTGGCCCGGGTGCCGCCGAGGTAGAGGCTCGCGATCTCGGGATGGTCCATGACCTCCCTGGCCGAGCCGGTCAGCCGCACCTTGCCGCCCTCCATGACCACGCCGTGCGTGGCCAGGCCGAGTCCGAGGCGCACGTTCTGCTCGACGAGCAGCACGGTGACGCCGTCGTCGTGCAACCGGTTGATCAGCTCGGCCACCGCCGCGAGCGAGCGCGGGTCGAGCCCGAGCGACGGCTCGTCGAGCAGCATCACCTTGGGGGCGAGCATCAGGCAACGGGCGATCTCGACCATCCGGCGCTGACCACCGGAGAGGTTCCCGGCGCGGTCGTTGCTCCGCTCCGCCACGAGGGGCACCAGCGCCTCGACGGCAGCCATCCGGCTGGCGAGCAGGCTCTTGTCCCGTCGGATCAGGAAGCCGCCCATGAGCACGTTCTCGCGGACCGTCATCGACGGGAACAGGGCGTGGGACTGTGGCACCTGGGTCACGCCGCGCCGCAGGATCTCGTCGGGTGGAAAACTCGAGATGGTCTCCTCGCCCATCGTGACCTCACCCTCGGTGACCCGGAGCAGCCCGCTCACCACTCGCAGCACGGTCGACTTGCCGGCCCCGTTGGGTCCGACGACGCAGGTGATGGAGCCGGGCTCGCAGGTCAGGTCGACACCCTGCAGCACCGCGCTGCCTCCGTAGCCGGCGACCACACGACGGAGCCGGAGCATCAGCTGCTCCCCCGCTCGGCCGGCGGGCCGGCCGCCGACCGACCGGGAGTCACCTCTACCGACGTACCAGTGACCGCGTCGGGTCCGGCAGCGACCTCTGCGCCAGGGGGCCGCCACTCGTCGCCCAGGTATGCGTCGAGCACGAGCGGGTCTTCGCGAATGCGGTCCGGCGGGCCTTCCGCGATCGAGCTCCCGCGCGAGAACACCACGACCGGGTCGCAGAGCTCCAGCACCATCGGGATGTTGTGCTCGACGACGAGGAAGGTGACGCCCTGCCGGTTGAGATCGCGCACGATGTCGCCCAACCGTCCGACCAGGCTGGGGTTGACCCCGCCGGCCGGTTCGTCCAGCAGCACGATGCGCGGCTCCAGCATCAGCACCTGGGCGAGCTCGACCAGCTTCTGCTGACCATAGGAGAGGGAACCTGCGGGCCGGTGGGCGAAGCGGCCCAGCCCGACGAAGTCGAGCAGCTCCCGGGCGCGATCTGCCTCGGACCCGCTGACGGCGCTGGCGAGCATCCGGCGCCAGCCCGAGTCGGGCAGCGGGGCGACGAGGTTCTGCTGCACCGTCATGCTCTTGAACAACCGCGTCGTCTGGAAGGTCCGGGCCAGCCCGAGGTGCCCGCGCTGCCACGGTGCCATGGTGTCGATGCGCCGGCCATCGAGCCAGACCTCGCCCGAGTCGGCGCGCATCGCGCCGGTCACCAGGTTGAACAACGTCGTCTTGCCCGAGCCGTTCGGCCCGATCAACGCCGTGATGCTGCCCCGCCGGACCGTGAGGTCGGCGCCGTCGACCGCGACCAGGCCGCCGAAACGCTTGCTGACCTTGCGCACGTCGAGCAGGACGGGCTCGGCCGACTCGACACCGGTGGGCTCGAGCAGAGCCTGCGCGAGGGCCGGAGCTGCAGCCCGGCCCGGTGCCGTCACGGCCCCGGCGGCCAGCGCTCCGGCCTGGTCGGTGTACTCCGTCGTCTCCGCGTGCCGCCGTCGCCACCAGCCCTCGACCGTCGGCAGCAGGCCGCTCGGCATGAACAGCACGACGAGGGTCAGGGCCACGCCGAAGATCAGGACCCGGCTGCTGCTGCCGCCGTGGACCGTCGCCACCTCGCCGCCGATGCTGACGATGAAGCCGCCGACCGCCGGGCCGTACAGCGTCCCGCGCCCGCCCGCGAGAGCTGCCAGCACGATCATCACGCTGGCCAGGATGCTGAAGGCACCGACCGGGTTGAGAAAGGTCAGGAAGTACGCGTAGACGCCGCCGGCCACTCCGATGAAGAACGTGCTCGCGACGTACGCCAGCACCTTGTACCGCGTGGTGTTCACCCCGATCGCGCTCGCCTTGCCCTCGTCCTCGCGGATCGCGACGAGACCCGCGCCGAACTTGGTACGTCGGATCCAGGCACTGAACAGCACGGTCAGCGCGAGCAGCAGCAGGAAGGCGTAGTAGAACGGCACGTTCTGGATGTCACGTGACCAGGTCGGCAGCTCGAGGGTGATCCCGTCCGAGCCCTTCGTCAGGCTGCGCCAGTTGGTTGCGACGATCTGCATGGCGAGCAGCAACGCGATGGTGATGATGACGAAGGCATGCCCTCGGGTGCGCAGCACGATCACGCCGAGCGCCAGTGCGATCACCACCGCCGTGACGCCACCGAGCGGGGCGACCAGCAGGGGGTTGACTCCCCAGTGCAACGCGAGGATCGCCGTCGTGTACGAACCGAGGCCGAGGTAGGCGCTGTGGCCGAGCGACACGTAGCCGGCGTAGCCCGACACGATGTTCCAGCTCACCGCCTGCAGCGACAGCAGGAAGGCCTGCAGCAGCACGGTCTGGTAGTAGGTCGCGTAGGGGTAGAAGACCGGGTAGATCGCGAGCAGCACGAACACCAGCCCCGCGGCCGCGTGACCGCGCGGCACCCTGCGGAGCAACATCATGCGACGACGTCCTCGCGCAGCCTGGTGCCGAAGATGCCTTGCGGCCGGAACAGCAGGACCACGAGGATCACCAGGTAGAACACCAGGGTCGACCAGCGCAGTGACCAGTACGTCGCGGTCAGCGTCTCGGCCAGGCCCAGCACGAGGGCCCCGGCCAGTGCACCTGGCAGGCTGCCCATGCCGCCGAGCACGATGATGCCGAGCAGACGGGAGATCCAGTCGTAGTGCGACGCGGGGAAGAAGGGGTACAGCACCGACAGGACCGACCCTCCGACTCCGGCAGTCGAGGTGCCGAGCGCGAATGCCAGCGCGGCCGTGCTGGTTGCGCCGACCCCGACCAGGGCCGCGCCCGACGGGTTCTGGGCGGAGGCCCGGATCGCCCGCCCGGCCCAGGTGTGCGCCAGCACGACGTACAGGGCAGAGAGCACGAGCACGGCGGCGACGAACCCGTAGACCTGCGGCTTGGGCAGCGAGATCGAGCCGAGGTGGTAGGACTCCTCGAAGTAGCTCGGGGTAGCTGAGCGGAACTTGTTGCCTGCCGTGACGTTGAGGGCTCCCTCGATGGTGAGGGCCAGCCCGAACGTGAGCAGCACGGACATCGACGTCGAACTGCCGCGGATGCGACTGATGACCGTGCGGTAGAGCACCCAGCCGAACCCGAACATCAACGGCGTCGTGACGACCGAGGCGAGGATCGGGTCGACCCCGGTCGACTTCCAGAGCCACCAGGTGAACATCGCGACGAGGATCAGGAAGGCCCCCTGCGCGACGTTGATGATGTTCATCACGCCGAAGATCAGGCTGAGCCCCGACGCCATCAGCGCGTAGACCCCGCCGATGAGCAAGCCCAGTATCAGCGCCTGCAACAACTCGGTCATCGCCGCGATCCTCCTGTTGCCTCAGCGCCGGTCGGAACTGGTGGGGACGCCGGGAGGTCCGCCGTCCCCACCAGAGTCTTCTCCTACGGTGCCGCCCGCATGCCCTAGTGCCAGCCGGGCTTCGGGTAGACGACCTTCTGGCTCGTCGCGGCCGACGCCGGAGCCACGACCTGGACCTTGCCGGACTGCCACTGGGCCAGGATGAACTGCCCCTGAGGCTGGCCCTTGTCGTCCCACTTGAGGGGGCCGAGGATCGTCGTCACCGCGTTGGCGTGCAGGTAGTCGCGGATCTTGTTCTGGTCGAAGGAGCCGACCTTCTCAGCCGCGGTCTGCAGCACCTGGGCGGCGGCGAACGCATCGGCTGCGTCCTCTGCCGGGTCGTCACCGTTGAACAGCGACTTGTACTTCGCGACGAACTGCGGGTTCTGCGGTGTCTTGGCCTGCTGGTCCCAGCTCACCGTGTAGAACACGCCCTCGGTGTTGGCGGCGCCGATGCCGCTGCTGTACTGGCCGGCGTTGCTCGGTGCCGACGTCTGGAACAGCACCTTCGGTGAGAAGCCCAGCTGCTTCATCGACCGGACCAGCCCGACCCCGTCCTCGAAGACCGCACCTTGCGCGACGATGTCGGGCTTCTTGTTCTTCAGAGCGCTGGCAATGGTCTGGAAGTTGGTCGTGTCCGCGGGGTAGACGGACGTGTAGACCGTCTTGACGCCCAGCGCCTCCAGCTGCTGCTGCATCGACTCGATGACGGGGCGTGCGAACGGGTCGTCCTGGGTCGGGTACGCCGCAGTCTTCGGCCGTTGCGAGGCGGGCAGCGACCTCACCCAGTCCACGAACACGTCGGCCTGGTGGGGGGCCGTCGCCGGCTGGGCGAAGAACAGGTACTTGAAGCCGCGGGTGAACATGTCCGGCGCGCCACCGGCCGGCTCGACGAAGGCCATGCCGTTCTTCTCGGCCACTGCGGACGCGGGGTAGTTGAGCAGCGAGGAGAACGTCCCCAGCAGAAGGTCGACCTTGTCCTGCGTGATCAGCTTGGTGTAGTCGGAGACCACCGTGTCCTGGCTGCTCGCATCGTCGACGATCTTGAGCTTGACCTGGTGGCCGAGCAGCCCGCCGGAGGAGTTGACCGTGTCGCGCCAGACCTCGTAGCCGCGCTTGGCCTCACCGCCCGGCTGCGAGAAGTCGCCGGTGAGCGGCAACGAGATGCCGATGGTGATCGGCCCCTTGCCGGAGCCAGACGAGCTCGGCTTGTCCTGGGCGCACCCGGCCAGGAGCAGGCCCGCGACCGCCATCGTGGTGACTGCCCGGGCCGCGAAGGCCCCGACCCGGCGGTCCGGCCGCCGGGACTGCCCTCGGGCGGAGCGGGAAGGGGAGCTGAGCGCCATGCGCCCTCCTGGATGGGTTCCGGCGGGGGATCGCAAACGATTGCGATTCCGGCATCATGGTAATTCGCGTCCGGATGTGTCAAGGGTTTCGGGGCGTGACCGCCCTGTTACAACAATCGATTGCCGCTACCCTGAGCGCGTGGAGCAACTCGTGGTCGGCTCGTTCTCGCCGTCGGTGCTGCTGCGGGTGGCCCGGGTCACGGGGGTCCTTGCGGCACACGGACTCGCGGCGGAGGAGAGGGCGGTGTCGTCCTCGCCCGGCCAGTTCCGGTCGCTGCTGGCCGGGGAGCTCGACGCCGCCCTCACCAGCCCCGACAACGTGCTCGCATACAGGTACCTGCCGGAAAACCCGCTCGGTCGCAGCGCCGATGTCCGGATCGTGGCCGGCATCGACCGCGGGCTCGGGCTCGGGCTCTACGGCGCGCCATACCTCGAGTCGGTGGCCGACCTGCGCGGTGCCCGGGTGGGCGTGGACGTGGCCGTCTCGGGGTTCGCCTTCGTGCTCTACGAGATGCTCGGCCGGGCCGGCCTGCGGGCCGACGGCGACTACGAGCTGGTCGAGCTGGGCGCGACCCCCGCGCGGTTGGCCGCGCTGCTCGACCGCCGCTGTGCCGCCACCATGCTCAACGCGGGAAGCGACCTGCGGGCCGAGGAGGCGGGGCTCCTACGGTTGGCATCGGTCGGCGACGTCGCCGATCCCTACCTCGGGACCGTTCTTGCCGTCCACGGCGATCCGCCGCCCGGCGTACGAGCCCTTGCCGCGGCTCTGGCGGAGGCGATCGACGCGGTGCTCGACGGTTCGGCGCACCACGTCGCCGTGGCCGAGGCAGGGGCCCTGGGGCTGCCGCGGCGCCTGGCCGAGCGGTACGCCGAGGGGCTGGCCGACCCGGCGACGTGACTGGTCGCCGGCGCGGCGGTAGACGGTGCTGGCCTGGCCTCGGTCCTCGACCTCCGGCGCCGGCACTCACCGGCGCCCATCGACGGCGACGACCCGTTCGGTGCTGCCCTCGAGCCGGCGAGCGGGCTCGTCGACGCGGCCGCGGGCTGAGCCCCCACTACTGTGACCGTCGTGCGTCCACCCACGCTTCGCGACGTGGCCCAGCGCGCGGGAGTTCATCCGGCTACGGCGTCGCGCGCGCTGAACCCGCAGACCCGTTCGCTGGTGAACGAGGCCACGGCCAGCCGCGTGCTCAAGGTCGCGGAATCTCTCGGCTACCGGCCCAACCCGATCGCGCGAAGCCTGAAGACCGCGCGGTCGGGCACGGTCGGCCTGGTCATCCCGGACCTGACCAACCCGCTCTTCCCGCCGATCGTTCGCGGCATCGAGGACGTGCTCGGCCCGGCCGGCTACAACGCATGGATCGTCAACACCGACAACGATCCCGATCGCGAGCAGTCCCAGGTGGACGCGTTGCGCTCGCGGCACGTGGAGGGGCTGATCGTGGCGACGGCCCGCCTGCAGCACCCGTTGCTCGAGCGGCTGCATGCCGAGGGTGTGCGGATGGTGCTGATCAACCGGCGTCTCGCCAGCGGCGAGATCCCGTCGGTCACGGCGGACGACGCGCGAGGCATCGCGACCTCTGTCGAGCACCTCGTCTCGCTGGGCCACCGCCGCATCGCCCACCTCGCCGGACCGCAGAACACCTCGACCGGTCTTGTCCGCCAGCAGGCGTTCCGTCAGGCAGTACGAGACCAGGGCCTGCCCGAGGGCCCCGACCTGATCGCGTTCTGCGACTCGTGGACCGAGATCGAGGGAGCGCGTGGGCTGCGGTCCCTGCTCGACGCCGGCAGCGACTTCACCGCTGTGGTCGCGGGCAACGACCTGCTCGCGCTCGGTTGCTACGACGTGTTCGCCGAGCGGTCGATCGACTGCCCACAGGACCTCAGCGTCGTGGGCTTCAACGACATGCCCATCATCGACAAGCTGCGGCCCCCGCTGACCAGCGTGCGGGTGCCGCACTACGAGGTCGGTGCAGAAGCGGCCCGGATGCTGTTGGAGGGGCTGGCCGACCCCCAACGCCATCCGCGCTCGGTGCTGCTGCCGCTCACCTTGGCGGTGCGGCAGTCGACTGCCTCACCAGCTCGGTGAAGCGGTGGAGACCCTACGGTGGCGTCGTGGCGACATGGAAGGACGTACGACGGCTCGCGATGGCCATGCCGCAGGCGGAGAGCCCGGCACCCGCGACAACCTGCAGTGGAAGATCGGCGGCAAGCTGTTCGCCTGGGAGCGCCCGCTGCGTCGGTCAGACCTGGACGCACTCGGCGACGCGGCGCCCGACGGGCCGATCCTCGCGACCCGAGTGGCCGACGAAGGCGTGAGGCAGGCCCTGGTCGCCGACGACCCCGATGTCTACTTCACCATCCCGCACTTCGACGGCTACCCCGTGCTCGTCCGGTTGGAGCACATCCCGGTCGACGAGTTGGAGGAGCTGGTCACCGAAGCCTGGCTCGCCCGCGCGCCGAAACGGGTCGCCGCCGCCTACTTGCGGGACCGCGGTGACTGACCCTCCGCAGCAACCGTCGGGTTTGACTGCAGACGACCATCGGCACCCGCACCACCTGCATGCGTCCGGCGCACACGACGGTGACGCCCTCGGCCCGCATGTCGGCGTCCGGGCGGTCTGCCAGGGTGCCTTCGACCTGCCAATGCCCGCGGACGAGGCCAGGCGGCTGTTCACCCCGGAGGGCGAGCGCGACTGGGCGGGGGAGCACTGGGACCCGGTCTACCCGGCCGGGAGCTCAGCGCCGGACGGAGCCAGCGTCGGTACGGTGTTCACCACCGAGTCATCCGGCGGTGCCGCGACCTGGGTCGTCGTCGCGGCTACCGCGTCACGGCTGGCCTACGCGCGCGTCGTGCCGGGTGAGCTTGGCGGCACCGTGGACGTGACCTTGACCGCAACGGACGGCGGCTGCCGGGTCGACGTGGCCTACGACGTGACCTCGCTCGGTCCGGCCGGCGCCGGCTTCGTGCGCGAGCTCGAGTCCGGCTTCGACGAGTTCCTGCGCGGCTGGCAGAAAGCGATCCTCGACGGTGTCTGACCGACGGTGCCCGAGGACAGCCACTTGATCAGCAGCCTGCTCGGCATTCACGTCCCGCGGAGGCGGAGGGATTTGAACCCTCGATGGGCTGTAGACCCAAACCGCATTAGCAGTGCGGCGCCATAGACCGGACTAGGCGACGCCTCCCCGCAGCCGAGCAGCTCGGCCGCAGCAGTAGGTTACCGGTCACCGGATCGGGGCGGCAAAGCAACTGCGGCGCCCCATCGGTCGATGCCGGTCAGCCCGGCGAGCCGATCAGCCGGGCGGCACGGCCAAGGTCTCGACGGTGAGCAGGCCGTCGGCGTACTGCGAGCGCAGCACCTTCTTGTCGAACTTGCCGACGCTGGTCTTGGGCACTTCGTCGATGAACGCCCACCGCTCGGGCAGCTGCCAGTGCGCCACCCGGCCCGCGAGGTGGTCGCGCAGCTCCTCGATCGTCACCGCGGCGCCGTCCCGCACCACGATCGTCGCGAGGGGACGCTCGCCCCAGCGCTCGTCCGGCACGCCGACCACCGATGCCTCCGCGACCGCGGCGTGGTCCATCAGGGCGTTCTCCAGCTCGACCGAGGAGATCCACTCCCCGCCGGACTTGATCACGTCCTTGGCCCGGTCGGTCAGCGTGAGGAAGCCGTCCGGCGAGATCGAGCCGACGTCGCCGGTGCGCAGCCAGCCGTCGTCGAACTTCAGCGGGTCGTCGTCGACGTAGTAGGACGCCGTGACCCAGGGACCGCGGACCTCGAGCTCGCCGACGGCCACGCCGTCGTGAGGGACGAGCGTCCCGTCCGGCCCGACCAGCCGCGGCTGCACCGACGCGGGGATGCGGCCCTGCGTGACCCGGTAGTGCCAGGCCTCGTCCGGCGTCAGGCCCGGCGGCACGCGGCAGACCGATCCCAGCGGCGAGAGCTCGGTCATCCCCCAGGCGTGGGTGATGAGCACGCGGTGACGTTCCTCGAACGCCTTCATCAGGCCGGGCGGGCAGGCCGAGCCGCCCACTACCACGTCGCGCAGGGAGGACAGGTCGGTCGGGTTGGCGTCGACGTGGGCGAGCAGCCCAGCCCAGATCGTCGGCACCGCACCGGCCAGTGTCGGGCGCTCGGTCGCGATCAGCGCAGCCAGCGGCTCGGGGGCGAGGAAGCGGTCCGGCATGACGAGGGACGAGCCGACCATGAGTGCGGCGTAGGGCAGGCCCCAGGCCATGGCGTGGAACATCGGTACGACGGCGAGGACCCGGTCCGACGCGGTCATGGAGAAGCCGTCGCCCATGCAGACCTGCATCGAGTGCAGGTAGATCGATCGGTGGCTGTAAGCCACACCCTTCGGGTTGCCCGTCGTACCGCTCGTGTAGCAGAGCGCGGCGGCGGAGTGCTCGTCGTCCTGCTCGACCCAGTCGAACTCCTCGGGCTGCCCGGCGATCAGGTCCTCCCACGCATGCACCTCGACGCCCGCGCCGTCGAGCAGGCTCAGCTCGCCGGGCCCGCTGACGACCACGTGGCGCACGGTCTCCATCTGGGACAGGACCTTGGCGAGGACCGGCAGCAGCGAGCCGTCGGCCAGCACGACCTTGTCCTGCGCGTGGTTGGCGGTGAAGGCGAGCTGGTCCGGGAAGAGCCGGATGTTCAGCGTGTGCAGGACCGCCCCCATGGACGGGATGGCGGCGTACGCCTCCAGGTGCTCCTGGTTGTTCCACATGAACGTGCCGACCCGGTCGTCACCCGTAACGCCGAGCGAGCGCAGCGCGTGGGCGAGCTGGGCGGCCCGCCGGCCCACCTGGCCGTACGTCGCTCGCCGAACGCCGTCCGGGGTCGCCGTGGCCACCTCCGCCCCAGCGTGCGCCGTCGTGCCGTAACGCACGACCGTCGAGACGGACAGGGGCGTTTCCTGCATGGTCGAGCGCATCCGTCACACCTTCCCTGCCGGGACCGGACCCCCGCGCCGACCCTAGGCCGCTGCGTCCCCGAACGGAACCTTCCCCCGCGCCGGCCCAGGCCATGCAGGATCACCCGTTTGGCTCAAGCGGCGGCCCGACTCGCCCGAGAACTAATCGTGAGCCTCGCCGCGAACCTGCCTGAGGCCGCTGCGCGGGCGGACCCGCGTGGGCGGCGCACCGGCGCCCCGAGCGCGGACGACCTGCACCGCGTGATCGCGGCCCAGCGTGCGCTGGCTGGCGCCGAGCTGGACCCGCAGGTGATCTTCAGGCTGCTCGCGGAGCTGGCCGCGGACCTGCTCGGCGCCGAGGGCGCCGTGTCCTCACAGCCCGAGGGCGACGTCCTCGTCGCACGCGCGACCGTCGGCGCGGTCCCGGTGCCACCAGGCGACGTGATCCCCCGGGCCGGGACATTGGGTGGCCTGGCGCTGGACACGATGACGCCGCAGCTGTGCCGGGACGGCCGGACCGACCCGCGCACGACGCACGCCATCAACCTGCCCAACGGCACCCTGTCGTCGGTCGTGGTGCCTCTGGTGTACGACGGGCAGGCGATCGGCCTGGTCGGTGCGCTCTCGAGCCAGCCCAACGCCTTCGACGAGACCGACCTCGAGCTGCTCTCGATGCTCGCCCACATCGGTGCCAACCGGCTCGGCCATGCGCTCACCAGACGTGCCGGCGATGTGCTGCGGTCGCGAGCAGCCGCCCTGATCGACGCCATGAGCGACGGTCTGATCGTGCAGGACGAAGCCGGTCGGAACATCTTCGTGAACGACAGCGCCGCACGCATCCTCGGCGTGCCGGTCGACGCACTGACCGCGGACGTCAGCAGGGGCAACGACTTCGACGCCGTCCGCGAGGACGGATCCGACTGGCCACGCGAGTCGCGTCCCACTGCGGCCGCCCTGGCCACGGCCGCACCGCAGCGCGACCAGCTGATGGGCGTGCGTGGGACCGACGGCCAGCTGCGCTGGCTCCTGGTGAACGCGATCCCGACGATGGACCGTGCCGGCGAGGTGTCCGGCGTCGTGTGCTCGTTCTCGGACGTCACTGACCGGGAGAACGCCGCCCGCGCCCTCGCGGCCAGCGAGCAGCACTTCCGGGTGGCTTTCGACAACGCCCCGATCGGCATGTCGATGATCAGCCTCAAGGCCGGTGAGGAAGGGCAGTACCTGCGGGCGAACGACGCGTTCTGCGCCATGCTCGGCTACCTGCCGATCGAGGTCGCGGCGTTGACGCTGACCGACCTGACGCATCCGGACGACGTCGACCGCGACTCGGCGATGTTCGGTGACCTGATCGCCGGGCGCACCCGGTCGGTGGCCTTCGAGAAGCGCTATCTGCACCGCGACGGGCATGCGGTGTTCGCCTGGTTGACCAGCGCGGTCGCGCAGGACGGCGACGGCCAGCCGCTCTACCTGATCACGCACGCGGTCGACGTGACCGAGCGTCGACGCGAGCAGGCCGAGCTCGAGCGGTTGGCGCTCACCGACACGCTGACCGGGTTGGCCAACCGTGCGCTGCTCAACAGCCGGCTGGACCAGGCCCTGGCCCGGTTGCAACGCTCCGACTCGGCGTGCGCTCTGCTCCTGCTCGACATCGACCGCTTCAAGCTGGTCAACGACTCGCTGGGACACCAGATCGGTGACGCCCTGCTCATCGAGGTGGCCGCCCGGCTCGAGACCGTCACCCGCGCCGACTCGACGGTCGCGCGGCTGGGCGGCGACGAGTTCGTCGTCCTGGTCGACGACCTCGGCGACGTCGAGGCGCTGCACACGATCGCGAGCCGGCTCATCGCGGAGCTGCGCCGACCGTACGAGCTCGAGGGCGCCGAGACGGTGTCACCCACCGTCAGCATCGGCATCTCCGTGGCGACGACACCGGACCGGACGGCGTCGGACCTCTACCGTGAGGCCGACCTGGCGCTCTACCGGGCCAAGGACGCCGGGCGGGACCAGTACGCCCTTTTCGACGACGACCTGCGCGCCCGCGCAGTCGCTCGGCTGGAGGCCGAGTCGCTGCTGCGGAGAGCCCTTGCCGAGGACCGGCTGGTGCCCGTCTTCCAGCCGCTGCTCGACCTCGACAGCGGGACGATCACCGCGGTGGAGGCGCTGGTCCGCATCGAGGACCCCGTTCGGGGGCTCGTGCTGCCGGTGGAGTTCATCGACGCGGCGGAGGAGACCGGTCTGATCGTCGAGGTCGACGCACGGATGTTCGAGCTCGCGATCCGGACGTTCGCCAAGTGGACCAAGGACGAGCTGCCCGCGCTGCGCCGGGTGTCCACCAACGTCTCGCCCCGTTCCCTGTCCGACCCGACGTTCGTCGACCGTCTCGACAAGACGCTGCGCTGGTACGGCGTACCGGGCTCCTGCGTTCTCGTCGAGCTCACCGAACGCAGCCTGCTGACCACGTCGCCGGCCATCCGTGAGTCCCTCGAGCGGATCGCTGCGCTGGGCATCCGCGTGGGTCTGGACGACTTCGGGACCGGCTACTCCGCGCTCGCCTACCTGCAGCGCTTCGAGCTGCACTTCCTCAAGATCGACCGGTCGTTCGTCAGCCGGCTCGGCCAGAGCCTGCGCGATGACGCCCTCGTGGGTGCAGTCATCGACCTCGCGCACGCGCACGAACTCGTCGTGGTCGCCGAGGGCGTGGAGACTGTGCACCAGCTGGCCGCGCTACGCGGGCTCGGCTGCGACCGGGTGCAGGGCTACCTCATCGGTCGCCCGGTGCGCGCCGAGGAGATCACGTCGCTCGTCCTCAGCAGCCCGCGCTGGTAGCGGCCTCGGTCGGCTCCGGCGCTAGCTGTTCTGCCCCGGGAGGTTGGTGCACTCGGGCGACTGAATGATCTTGATCTGATGAGGACCTCCGAGTGAGGTGTGGAGCTGTCTGACGGCTTCTCACC
>JAVEDG010000421.1 GCA_030841245.1 Actinomycetota bacterium | reverse complement strand
CTGCATCCGGGTGGAGTGCACGGAGATGGGGCGAACACCCGCCTTGGCGCGGCGTGCCTTGAAGTCCCGGTGGAAGTTGCGCGGCTCGACGGGTAGCCCGTAGCGGGTGCTGATGACGAAGTCCGTCCCTTGCCACGCGGGTCCAGCAGCGTCCGCCCACGGGCCTGGCGCTCGCGCCGCTTCAGCGGGCGAGGAACTCGAGTTCGCCCCCGTCGCGGCGGACCTGCCGGTGCTGGAGACATCCTCCTGTGACTCAAACAGGAGCGGCATCAAACCCGTGACGCTTCAGTTAGCCAGACGTTGCTTTGGGCGGGTGCTCGCCCGGCTGCGTTGTGACCTGCTGGTTCCTATGTCGGCCGGTGCGCATCCGGCGGTTCTCCTCGAGCAGGCGTGCGTTGTCGCTCTCCAGGGCCAGCACAGCCGCGACGCCGGCGAGGTTCAGCCCGGCGCCTAGTAGTTCGCCGATCCGGCGTAGTCGGTCCAGGTCGTCCTGGCTGTAGCGGCGGGTGCCGCCGGCGGTGCGGGCCGGATCGAGCAGGCCGCGGTCCTCGTACAGGCGCAGCGTCTGCGGGGCCATCCCGACCAGGTCGGCGGCCACCGAGATGCCGTACACCCCAAGGCCGGGTGCCGGGACGCTCCGGTCGCTCACCGCCGCACCTCCTGGTCGGGCCGACATCGGGGCTTGCATACTTTCTACCACGTGTGGTACAACCGATCTACATCACATGCCACAGATCGTTAGATCGGTGGACGGAAGACTGCATCAGATCCGTCGACGTGGAGGTGGTAGCGATGCTGATGCGCACCGACCCGTTCCGTGACCTCGACCGGCTCACTCAGCAGCTGTGGGGCACCGCGACCCGCCCGACCGTGATGGCGATGGACGCCTGGCGCGACGGGGACGAGTTCGTCGTCGAGTTCGACCTGCCCGGCGTCTCCCCAGAATCCGTGGACCTCGACGTCGAGCGCAACGTGCTCACCGTCAAGGCCGAACGCCCGGCCCTGAACGGAGACCGCGAGCTGATCGCCGCCGAACGCCCGCGCGGGGTGTTCAGCCGCCAGCTGATCCTCGGCGACAACCTGGACACCGAGAACGTCGGCGCCGCCTACAGCTCCGGGGTGCTCACCGTCCGCATCCCTGTCGCCGAGCAGGCCAAGCCACGCAAGATCCAGATAAGCAGTGAGGACAGCGACCGACAGGCGATCAACGCCTGACGGCCTGCAAGGGGCACGGGTCGCATTCCCCGGCCGGCCCTGTCGTCGACGCCCGCGGCGTACGCCGAACTGATCGCCAGGACGAGCGATCCGGCCGAGTTCGCGGCGCTCCTCACCGCAGTTTGCGCCGTGCCCCCGCCCGCCTGCCCCAAATCGGCCCCGGCCGCGCACCCGGCCGGGGCCTCGACCAGCACGAGTCTCCGATGTCCATCCAGCCCGACCCGCACGCCGAACTCGGCGTGCCACCGAACGCCACCGCCGCCGAGGTGCACCATGCCTTCCGCCGGCGGCTACGCGAGCACCACCCGGACACCCGGCCCCGGCACGACGACACGACCGACTCAGCCTCCGACCACGCCTCCGACCAGGCTCTACAACGGGTCCTGGCCGCCTACGAGACCCTGCGGCACCACGCGGCGAGTGATCCGGTCGAAGCGCCGGTCGAAGTCGAGCCGCACCGGCCGGACCAGCAGGCGCCAGGTGTCCCGTCAGGGAGCCTCGGAGACCCGCCTCTCAAGGTGACTGCCGTCCAATGGGTGCGCGTTGCCGGAACTGTGCCGAGCCACTACCCGGCCCTTGATCAAACGAGCCATGGCGTCCCGTGGCCCGATTGGCTGATCCGTTGGATGCTCGGCCAGTGAGGGCATCTCCAACGACTCGCGCATGAGGTGAGGACGTGAATCACCAAGTACCGATACCGCGGCTCCAGCTGCGGCGGCTCGCCGACGAGCTGGCCCATGCTCTGCGCGCCGTTACCGAAGCGCGCGCCGCGTCAGACGCGCTCGACGTCCTCACCCAGGTCACCGAGGCAATCGAGGACCTCAGCGCCACCCAGTACGGGCTGGTCAACGTGCTGTTGGACCACGGCCACACCTGGAGCCAGGTCGGGGAGGCACTCAACACCAGCCCCGCCGCAGCCAAGCGCCGCTACCCTCGCCGCGAACGCCGCACCGCTTCGTCACCGACATCTCCCTGACGCCCGGCAGGTCTGAATCAGGGCGGGCCCGAGCCAGTCCAGCTCTCACGTGATCGCCGTGGCCGGTCCGCTCGGCCGACCGTGATACGTCAGGATGTCGAGCGTGCTTCAGCTGCGGGTCGCGACCACCATTGCCCTCTCCCGCGCCGTCATCGAGACACTCGAGGACGACCCGGCCGTTAGCAGTCTCGCCGTGATGCGCGGCGCCTCGATACGCCCCCAGGGTGACGTCGTCTTCGCCGACGTCGCACGGGAAGGTGCGAACCAGGTCGTCGACCGACTCCGGGCCCTCGGGGTGCACCACGACGGCACCATCCATCTCCAGCCCGTCGAGACGTGGCTCTCCCGACGCGGTTTCGACGCGGAGCGCCGGACGCCGGGCAGTAGCGCCGACGCAGTCGTCTGGGCAGACGTCACCCAGCGCGCCTACGACGACTCCGAGCTGAACTGGACGTACCTGACATTCATGACCCTCGCGACCCTGATCGCCAGCATCGCCATCGTGCTCGACTCGCCGATCCTCGTCATCGGCGCGATGGTCCTCGGTCCCGAGTTCGTCGCGATTGCCGCCCTCGGCCTGGCGCTGGTCCGGCGCCGGCGCACGTTGTTCGGCCGGGCCATACGGACACTG
>JAVEDG010000420.1 GCA_030841245.1 Actinomycetota bacterium | reverse complement strand
ACATCGCCGAGGTCTGCGCGATGCAGATCAGCGAACTGGCCGAGTGGCTCAGGGCGCTCGACGAGCCGTCCGTGGCACCGCTGCTGGCCGGGCTGCAGCACCTGCTCGACTCGTTCGCGGAGATCGGTCTCGGCTACCTCTCGCTCGACCGGCACTCGGGGACGCTGTCCGGCGGTGAGGCGCAGCGCACCAAGATGATTCGCCACCTCGGGTCCTCGCTCACCGACGTCACCTACGTCTTCGACGAGCCGACCACCGGGCTGCACCTCGCCGACATCGAGCAGATGAACCAGCTGCTGTTGCAGCTGCGGGACAAGGGCAACACCGTGCTCGTGGTGGAGCACAAACCGGAAACCATCGCGATCGCCGACCACGTCGTCGACCTCGGTCCCGGAGCCGGTACGGCGGGCGGCACCGTCTGCTTCGAGGGCACCGTCGCGGGGCTGCGGAAGAGCAGCACCACGACCGGCCGCCACCTCGGCGACAAGGCGTCGCTGAAGGACTCGGTGCGCCCGGCGTCCGGCGCGCTGGAGGTCCGTGGCGCGTCGACCCACAACCTCCAGGACGTGGACGTCGACTTCCCGCTCGGGGTGCTCTGCGTGCTCACCGGCGTCGCCGGTTCCGGCAAGAGCTCGCTGGTCCAGGGCTCGGTCGCCGGCCGCGACGGCGTAGTGGTCGTCGACCAGGGCGCGATCCGCGGCTCGCGACGGAGCAACCCGGCGACGTACAGCGGACTGCTCGAGCCGGTGCGCAAGGCGTTCGCGAAGGCCAACTGCGTGAAGCCGGCGCTGTTCAGCTCCAACTCCGAGGGCGCCTGCCCGGCCTGCAACGGGGCGGGTGTCGTCTACACAGAGCTCGGCGTGATGGCCACCGTGGCGACGACCTGCGAGGAGTGCGAGGGGAAGCGGTTCCAGGCGTCAGTCCTGGAGTACACCCTGGGCGGCCGGAACATCGCCGAGGTGCTGGCGATGTCGGTGACCGAGGCCGGGCACTTCTTCGGCGACGGCGCGGCGGCGACGCCGGCCGCGCACAAGGTCCTCGACCGGCTGGCCGATGTCGGGCTCGGCTACCTCATGCTGGGCCAGCCGCTCACCACGCTGTCCGGCGGTGAGCGTCAGCGGCTCAAGCTGGCAGCCCAGATGGCGGAGAAGGGCGACGTCTACGTGCTCGACGAGCCGACCACCGGGCTGCACCTCGCCGACATCGAGCAGCTGCTCGGCCTGCTCGACCGGCTCGTCGAGGACGGCAAGTCCGTCATCGTCATCGCGCACCACCAGGCGGTCATGGCGCACGGCGACTGGATCATCGACCTCGGCCTCGGTGCCGGCCACGACGGCGGCCGGGTCGTCTTCGAGGGCACGCCCGCCGACCTCGTCGCCGCCCGCTCCACCCTCACCGGCGAACACCTGGCGGCCTATGTCGGCGGCTGACCGGGGCCTAAACGGCTCCCAGGTCACCAGGCAAAGCTCGGCGGCACGGGCAGGCAGTGCGACCCGGTGATCTGTCGGAACCTGGTCAGATTATTGTGATACGCGGGGTTGCGGGCGAGGTTGTGCAGCTCGTTCGGGTCGGACCGGTAGGAGTAGAGCTCTTCCTCCCGGGTCGCGTACCTCACGTAGAGCCAGCGGGCGTTGCGCCAGCCGCAGTAGGCCGGACGGCCGTTCTGGTCGTCGGCGATGCTGCCGGGCTCCGCCTCGAGCAGGAACGCGTTACGTCGGGTGTCACCGAACAGGTCGAGCCCGTCGGTGGGCGGGCCTTCCGCTCCGGCCGCCGTTGCGATCGTCCTCGCCAGGTCGACGTTGAGGGCGAGCCGGGAGTCCTTCTGGTCCGCCGGAAGCCGTCCGTCCCAGCGAGCGATCATCGGTATGGACGTGGAGAAACGGTAGGGCGTGCTCTTGCCCTTCAACCAGTGATCACCCCAGAGGTACCCGTTGTCGGACAGGTAAAGGAACAGGGTGTTGGACATCCGGTTCTTCGCCTTCAGCTCGGCCACCAGGTTGCCCACGGCGTCGTCGACGGCCATCAGGGACTCGGCCTGGATCCGCTGGAGGTAGTCGATGTGGGCCTGCTTGAGGGGCGAGGTGTGCATCCGGACCCAGGCCGGCTTGTCGCTGATGTCCTCCACCACGCTGGACGGGTGGTACGACGGCAGCTTGCCGCGGTAGAAGTCCACCCACCGTGGGGCCGGCGTGTAGGGCGCGTGCGGTGCCAACGGGGCGAAGTAGAGGAACAGCGGCTTGTCCGCAGGTGCCGTGTCGATGAAGTTGACGGCACGCTTCGCGAACACATCCGTCGAGTAGTCGGCCGGGTCGCTTCCGTACCAGGTCCCGTCGCTCAGGCCGTAGTCGTAGTAACCGCCGGTCGGGTCGTAGGTCAGGAAGGTGTCCCAGCCGGGCGGGACGTAGCCCTCGGGCGCCGCGATGCCGAAGTGGTTGATGTACTTCCCGACCAGCCCGGTCCGGTAGCCGGCCTGATGCAGGGTCACCGCGATGGTCCGGTCCTCGTTGCCGCTTCTGTGGAAGGTCGGCCAGGCGCCGTTCGGCGATGTGTTC
>JAVEDG010000415.1 GCA_030841245.1 Actinomycetota bacterium | reverse complement strand
GAACTGTTCCAAGCCAGCTTCGGCGCCCAGTTCATCTCGGGGTTGATCATGCCGGCGATGATGTTCATCGGGAACCTCAACTACGTCGCCATCGCCGCCATCGGCGGGCTGCGGGTGGCCAGCGGTTCGCTGAGCCTGGGCGACGTCCAGGCCTTCATCCAGTACTCCCGGCAGTTCACCCAGCCGTTGACCCAGGTGGCCTCGATGGTCAACCTCATGCAGTCCGGCGTGGCGTCCGCGGAGCGCGTCTTCGAGCTGCTCGACGCCGAGGAGGAGGAGCCGGACGTCGGGGCCGGCACGACGATGCCGCTCGATCGCGGCGAGGTCAGCTTCGAGCACGTGTCCTTCCGGTACGACGAGGAGACACCGCTCATCGAGGACCTGTCACTGGTCGTGGCACCGGGCCAGACCGTCGCCATCGTCGGGCCCACCGGGGCGGGCAAGACGACGCTCGTCAACCTGGTCATGCGGTTCTACGAGCTCGACTCGGGCCGGATCACGCTGGACGGCATCGACATCGCCGCGCTGCCACGCGCTGCACTGCGCCACGGGATCGGCATGGTCCTGCAGGACACCTGGATGTTCGGCGGCACCATCCGCGAGAACATCGCGTACGGCAACCCGAAGGCCACCGAGGAGCAGATCCAGGAGGCCGCCCGCGCCACCTTCGTCGACCGCTACGTGCGGGCCCTGCCCGACGGCTACGACACCGTCATCGACGAGGAGGGGTCCAGCGTCAGCGCCGGACAGCGCCAGCTGATCACGATCGCCCGCGCGTTCCTCTCCCAGCCGGCCCTGCTCATCCTGGACGAGGCGACGTCCTCGGTCGACACCAGGACCGAGCTGCTGCTGCAGCAGGCGATGGCCTCGCTGCGCGCCGACCGGACCTCGTTCGTGATCGCGCACCGGCTCTCGACCATCCGCGACGCGGACCTGATCCTGATGATGGAGCACGGTCGGATCGTCGAGGCCGGCGACCACAACTCGTTGCTGTCGGCAGGCGGGGCGTACGCCGCGCTCTACGCCGCCCAGTTCAGCGACGAGCCGGAGCAGGCCCTCACCTGACGTGTTGCACGGAGCACGTCAGGGCGCGTCGCGGCCGTCGGACAGACGGCGGCCGTCGGACGGACTGCGGACCAGCGGCGCGATGATCGTGACACCCCTGACTTCCGGCGCGGACGGGCGCAGCTCGTCGCACCAGCACGTCTGCACCCGGCTGCTGCCGTAGGCGGTGTGGAACACCACGAGTGCCCGGCACCGGCCCGAAACGTCGTAGCGAGCGACGACTCGCGCCGGGCGCCAGGTCTGGCCGTGCTCGACCCAGACATCTGCCCCAGGCATGGCGCCCCCACCGGCAGTGCTGTCCCGAGACCGGCCCGGGCCACCCCCTCCTGTGGCCCGAGCCGTGGGTCCATGATCAGCGCTGCGGACCGCGCGGCGCCCCCGCGCCGAGGTGGAATGGGCCGAACGGCCGCCGGGTCTGCCCGAATGACCCGCCACCTCGCGACGCGCTGCACAGCGAGGCGTCACCGTCGGTGATGGCGCACCCGGCCAGGCGGATGCGTCGGCCCCGGCGAGGACCGTCGTGCTCGAGCCGCGCCGGACTCGCGCGGGTCCCGGGGCGAGGGATCTCGTTCGGAGTGGGTACCGTCCCCCGCGTGACCAGCGACCGACCAGAGCTGTGGCTCGTCCGGCACGGCGAGACCGAGTGGAGCGCGGCCGGGCGACACACCAGCCGGACCGATCTCGACCTGACCGAGGACGGTCGCACGCATGCGTCGGCGCTGCGTGAGCGGCTGGCCGACGTCGACTTCGTCCGCGTGCTGAGCAGCCCGCGGGTGCGGGCGCAGCAGACCGCGAAGCTCGCCGCGTTCGGTCCCCGGATCGAGCTGCTCGACGACCTCACCGAGTGGGACTACGGCGACGACGAGGGCCGCACCAGCGCCGAGATCCAGACCGAGCGCCCCGGCTGGACGGTGTGGGACGACGGCCCCGCCGGCGGGGAGACCGCGACCGACGTACGCCGTCGGGCCGACCACGTCATCGCGGTCGCACGCTCGGAGGTCGGGCCCGTCCTCGCGTTCACCCACGGCCACTTCGCCCGCGTTCTGGGCGCGCGCTGGATCGGTCTCGAGGTCGCCGGCGGGGCTCACCTGCTGCTCAGCACGGCGTCGGTCTGCGTGCTCGGTGCGGAACGCGACGTCCCGGCGCTGCGGCTGTGGAACGACACCCGCCACATCAGCTGATCTCCAACCCGACGCGCCGCGACGAGCGGCGTGCCGCCCCCCCGCAGCGATCGGATGAGGGTCAGGGGCGGTTGCGGCCGAGCGCCCGGTCCTCGGCGCGGCGACCCTTATCGATCCGTCTCCACTTGGCGCGTTCCTGCGCCTTGAGGCGGGCGTCGTGGCGCATCGCCATCCAACGCGCCTCGCGGGCCAGCTTGAGGTAGCTCTCCCACCGCCGCTCGGGCAGCTCGCCCGAGTCGAGCGCCGCCAGCACCGCACATCCCGGCTCGGTCCGGTGCTGGCAGTCGCCGAAGCGGCACCTCTGGGCGAGCTCGTCGATGTCGGCGAACACCAGCTCGAGCGACTCCGCGATGTCGGTGAGGCCGACGCTTCGCAGTCCCGGGGTGTCGACGACCAGCCCACCACCCGGGAGGACCACCAGCTCGCGGTGCGCGGTCGTGTGACGCCCCTTCCCGTCGGCACGCAGCGCGCGGGTCGTCATGACCGTTGCCCCCGCGAGCGCATTGGTCAGGGTGGACTTCCCCGCACCGGACGGCCCGAGGAAGGCCAGGGTCCGGCCCGGCTCGACGTACCCTGTGAGCTCGTCGAGCCCGGCCCCGCTCGGCGCGCTGACGACCAGCACGTCGACACCTGGCGCGGCGGCGGTGACGTCGGCCTGCAGCGCGGCTGCGTCGGGCACCAGGTCGGCCTTGGTGAGCACGACCAACGGGGTCGCCCCGCTCTCCCAGGCCAGGGCCAGGAAGCGCTCGATGCGCCCGATGTCGGGCTCCGGGTGCAGCCCCTCGACGACCACGGCCAGGTCGACGTTGGAGGCGAGCACCTGGCTCTGCGAGCTGCCCGGGCTGACCATGGCCCGCACGAACGCGGTACGCCGAGGCAGCACGACCTCGGCGGTCGAACGGCCGTCGGGCCAGTCGCGCACGGCGACCCAGTCACCGACACAGGGGGTGTCGACCGGGTCGGCGGCGCCGGCGCGCAGCAGCGCACCGGAGAAGGTGACGCGGATCGGACCATCGGCACCGAGGGCGTCGCAGGCGCCGCGGTCCACCCGGGAGACCCGGGCGGGGACGTGATGGGCGGCGTACGGCGTGAACGACGAGGCAAGGCGGTCGTCCCAACCGAGGGACGAGAGATCGAGAGAGCTCAACGGGAGCACCCTTTCCTGCGCGGAGGGAGCGCCCGGCGGGCGAGCCGCGGCGAGGGCGGCGTCAGGTCTGGGCGCGAGGGAGGACGCGGGCAGCGTCGACAACAGTCATCAGCGCGTCCTCCTCCCGACCGGAGCCGCTGGCAGCGGCTGCTCTGCGGCTGAGGCTAGGGCTTGTCACCCGAGCGGGCCAGCGGATTTTCCTTCAGGCCGCTTCAGCTCCGCAGGCGGGCGGTTCAGCGGCAGGTCGATCTCCCCCGTGTCCAGGCCGGGGCGCTTCATCAGCACCTCGCGCGACTTCACTGCCTCCCGCGCCTCGTGGAACTCCCGGCGCGGCCACAGCACTTCGATGGCCGCGTTGAGTGCGGCGCCGATCAGCACCGCGATGGCGAGCACGTAGAGCCAGATGAGCAGCACGATCGGCGCGGTGAGGGGCCCGTAGATCGACGTCCCGCCGACCGAGACCGAGATGATCGAGCGCACGACATAGCTGCCGAGGAACCAGATCACCAGGGTGAGCAGCGCGCCCGGCACGTCACGCCGCCACGGGGTCTGCGCCGGGACGCTGATGTGGTAGAGCGAGGTGAGGGACAGCACCGAGAGCAGCGAGGCGACCGGCCAGTAGAGCGAGTTGAAGAAGTCCAGTTGGTTGGGCAGCATCCGGCTCAGCACACTCGGACCGACCAGGAGCAGCGGGATGACCACGGAGCCGATGACGACGGCCAGCACGTAGAGCGTGAAGGACAGCACCCGGGTGCGCACGATGCCGCGCTTCCCACCGAGGCCGTACATGATCGAGATCGTGTCGATGAAGACGTTGAGCGCCCGCGAGCCGGACCAGAGCGCGAGCACGAAGCCGATCGAGACGATGTCGAAGCGGCCGCCCTCGAAGACCTGACGCAACGTCGGCTTGATGACCTCACGGACCTGGTCGGCCGTGAGCACCTTCGCCGAGACGTCGATGATGCGGTTCTCGACCTGCCGGACGGACGTGTGGCCGATCCCTTTGCCGAGATAGCCGATCGACCCGACCAGCCCCAGCACGAGCGGCGGCAGCGAGAGCAGGGCGAAGAACCCCGCCTCGGCGGCCAGGCCGGTGACCCGGTAGCGGAAGCAGATCGCGGTGGTCTCCCGGGTGAGCCGCCACATGGCGCGCAGGAGCCGACCGGTGCGGTCGGCGCGCGACTGCGTCCCGGCCCGGTCGGTCCGAGTCGCACCCGCGGCCACGCCTCTACGGTAGGCCACATGAGCGGCTCTACCCATGAGGTGACCAATCAGACTCCCCCGTTGACCGGTCACGACGTCTTCGGCGCCGACCCGGCCCTGGTGGAGGCGGTCGCCCGCGGGGCCACGCCGCAGACGCTGGCCGAGCTGACCGATCTCGGGCGCCGGGCCGGCGGCGAGCACGCCCAGGAACTCGGCAGCCGGGCCAACTCCAACCCTCCCGTGCTGCGCACCCACGACCGCTACGGCCACCGGGTCGACGAGGTCGAGTTCGACCCCGCGTGGCACGAGCTGATGACCACCGCGGTGGAGTTCGGCCTGCACGCCGCGCCCTGGTCGTCGGCGGCACCGGACGCTCACCTGCGCCGTGCAGCGGGCTTCGTCGTCTGGTCCCAGGTGGAGGCCGGCCATCTCTGCCCCGTCTCCATGACCTACGCCGCGGTGCCGGCGCTGCGCACCGACCCGGCCCTGGCGGCCGAGTGGGAGCCGCGGCTGTCCGCCACGGCGTACGACTTCGGGCTGCGGCCCACCGCGGCCAAGCGGGGCGCGATCGCCGGCATGGGCATGACAGAGAAGCAGGGCGGGTCGGACGTGCGGGCCAACACCACCCGCGCTGAGGCGCTCGCAGTCGAGGGTGAGTACACGCTGACCGGTCACAAGTGGTTCTGCTCGGCTCCGATGAGCGACGTGTTCCTGATGCTGGCCCAGGCGCCCGGGGGGCTCACCTGCTTCGTCGTCCCACGGGTCCTGGCCGACGGCACCCGGAACACCTTCCGCATCCAGCGGCTCAAGGACAAGCTCGGCAACCGCTCCAACGCCTCGGCCGAGATCGAGCTCGACGGCACCTGGGCATGTCGGCTCGGCGTGGAGGGTCGTGGTGTCGCCACCATCATCGAGATGGTGTCGATGACCCGCCTCGACTGCATCTTGGGCTCGACGGCGCTGATGCGCTCGGCGGTGTCGCAGGCCACGCACCATGCCGCGCACCGGACCGCGTTCGGTGGCCTGCTGGCCGACAAGCCGCTGATGCGCAACGTGCTCTCGGACCTGGCGGTCGAGTCGGAGGCGGCGACAGCGCTCGCCATGCGGCTGGCCGGTGCGTTCGACTCGGACGAGCGCGACTTCCGCCGCCTCGCCGTAGCCGTCGGGAAGTACTGGGTGTGCAAACGCACGCCGCCGCTGGTCGGTGAGGCGCTCGAGTGTCTCGGCGGCAACGGCTACGTCGAGGACAGCGGGCTGCCCCGGCTCTACCGGGAGGCGCCCCTCAACTCGATCTGGGAGGGGTCGGGGAACGTCAGCGCCCTCGACGTGTTGCGCGCGCTGACCCGCGAGCCGGCCGCGGTCGAGGCCTACCTGGCTGAGGTCGAGCTGGCCCGGGGAGCCGACACCCGGCTCGACGCCGCGACCGACCGGCTGCGCAAGGCGCTGACCGAGGTCGAGGAGGCCGGGGCCCGGCGGCTGGTCGAGCTGATGGCGCTGGTGCTGCAGGGGTCGCTGCTGGTGCGGCACGCCCCGGCGTCCGTCGCTGACGCGTTCACCGCGTCCCGGCTGGCGGGCGACTCCGACGCCGGCGCCTGGGGTCACGCCTTCGGCACGCTGCCGGCCGGTCTCGACACCGCCGCCATCACCACCCGCGCCACCCCCCACCCCGCCTGACCCCGCCCGCCCTCTTTCCCTTCCCTCCACCCCCCACCCTTTGCTGTTGGTGTCGGGGGCTGAGATGTGGGGGGTCGGGGGGAATAGGCGGCGGTCGGGGCGGCTTGCGCTGTCCATGACGGCCGCCCGCGGGTCCCGGATCCTGGGACGCAGCAGCCTGTTGCGTGGACAAACGTGGCGTCGCGATGCCACCGTGGTGAGCATGCAGGCAACCGACGCGCGCCTGGTCGCGCGGCTCCACGTGGACCTCGGTCACGTGTCGAGCGCGGTCTGTATGGCCGGCTGACCTTCGCCGTCCCTGTCCGACGGCGCGCGGTCGCGCCGGTCCCCGTCCTCGCAGCGAGGCCTCCGACGTACGCCGTGTGCCCATCTCCCCCGGAGATCCGCCGCCATGGCGAACCGCACCGCCTCCCGCAAGGGTCAGGGCCAGTGGGCCCTCGGCCACCTGGAGCCGCTGACCCCCAACGAGCGGGCCAAGAAGGACGACGACGGGCTGCACGTCCGAGCCCGGATCGAGAACATCTACGCCCACACGGGCTTCGCCTCGATCGACCCTGCCGACCTGAGGAGCCGGTTCCGCTGGTGGGGCCTCTACACCCAGCGGCGGCCCGGCATCGACGGCGGCAAGACCGCCGTGCTCGAGCCGCACGAGCTCGACGACGAGTTCTTCATGCTGCGCATCCGCATCGACGGCGGCCAGCTGAGCACGGCGCAGCTGCGGGTCATCGCCGAGGTCGCGCAAGACTTCGCCCGTGACACCGCCGACGTCACCGACCGGCAGAACATCCAGCTGCACTGGATCCGGATCGAGGACGTGCCCGAGATCTGGCGCCGGCTCGAGGCCGTCGGGCTGTCCACGACGGAGGCGTGCGGGGACACCCCCCGGGTCATCCTCGGGTCCCCGGTAGCCGGTATCGCGTCCGACGAGATCGTCGACGGCACCCCGGCGATCGAGGCCATCGAGTCGAGGTTCATCGGCTCGGAGGAGTTCTCCAACCTGCCGCGCAAGTTCAAGACCGCGATCAGCGGGTCCCCGCTGCAGGACGTCGCCCACGAGGTCAACGACCTGTCCTTCGTCGGCGTGGTGCACCCCGAGCACGGGCCCGGCTTCGACGTCTGGGTCGGCGGCGGGCTCTCGACCAATCCGATGCTGGCCCAGCGGCTCGGCGTCTGGGTCGGCCGGGACGAGATCCCGGAGATCTGGGCCGGGATCGTCGGGCTGTTCCGCGACTACGGCTACCGGCGGCTGCGCACCCGCGCCCGGATCAAGTTCCTGGTCGCCGACTGGGGTGTCGAGCGGTTCCGCGAGGTGCTCGAGACCGAGTACCTCGGGCGCACACTGACCGACGGACCGGCTCCGCCGGTTCCCTACGGGCCGCGCGACCACGTCGGGGTCCACCGTCAGCGGGACGGTGCCTACTACGTCGGTCTTGCCCCGACCGCGGGGCGGGTGTCCGGCACGCTGCTCGGCCGACTGGCCGACATCGCTGAGCAGCACGGCTCCACCCGGGTGCGCACGACGCCGCACCAGAAGCTGCTCGTGCTCGACGTCCCCGCGGACCGGGTCGACTCGCTCGTCGCAGCGGCCGACGCTCTCGGGCTGTCGGCGCGGCCGAGCACGTTCCGGCGCAACACCATGGCCTGCACCGGGCTGGAGTTCTGCAAGTTGGCCATCGTCGAGACCAAGGCCCGGGCGGCCAAGCTCGTCGACGAGCTCGAGGCGCGTTTGCCGGACTTCGACGAGCCGCTCACCGTCAACGTCAACGGCTGCCCCAACTCCTGCGCCCGCATCCAGGTCGCGGACATCGGGCTCAAGGGCCAGATCGTCCTCGATGCGGCCGGCCACCAGGTGGAGGGCTTCCAGGTCCACCTCGGCGGCGGCCTGGGCCTCGACGCCGGGTTCGGTCGCAAGCTACGTGGTCACAAGGTGACGGCGGACGAGCTGCCGGCGTACGTCGAGCGCGTGGTCCTGAAGTACGCCGAGGAGCGCCGCACCGGTGAACGCTTCGCCCAGTGGGTCGCCCGCGCCGACGAAGAGGCGCTGAGATGAGTCACCGATGAGCGAGGCCCGAGCGGTGCCGTTCTACTGCCCCTTCTGCGGCGACGAGGACCTGCGCCCCCACGAGGACCACCACGGTCAGTGGGTCTGCCGTTCCTGCGCCCGGGTCTTCAGCCTCAAGCTGCTCGGGCTGGAGGTGCGCTCGTGACCGCCGAGCTGGTGGCACCCATGCCGGTCTACGCCTCGCCGTACGCCTCCTCGGGGACGACCCTCGCCGACCACCGCGAGGCACTGGCCCGCCGGGCCGCGTGGCGGCTCGAGGACGCACCGCCGGAGATCGTCATCCGCTGGGCGGCGCGCACCTTCGGTCACCGGTTCGCGGTCACGTCCTCGCTGGCCGACGCGGTGCTCATCGACCTGGTCGCCAGGGCCGCACCCGGCACCGACCTGATCTTCCTCGACACCGGCTACCACTTCCCCGAGACGCTCGGGATGCGCGACGCGGTCGAGGCGACCTACCGGGGCCGGATCAACGTCGTCACGGTGACACCGGACCAGACGGTCGCCGAGCAGGACGCCGCGCTCGGCGCCAGGTTGTTCTCGCGCGACCCCGACACCTGCTGCTTCCTGCGCAAGGTGGTGCCGCTGGGCCGGGCGCTCGACGGCTACGACGCGTGGGCCAGCGGGCTGCGCCGCGACGAGTCGCCGGCTCGCGCCATCACCCCGGTCGTCGACTGGGACGCCCGCAACCAGCGGGTCAAGCTCAACCCGCTGGCCCGCTGGACCCAGGCCGACGTCGACGACTACATCTCCTCGCACGACATCCTGCTCAACACCCTGGTGCAGGACGGGTTCCGCTCGATCGGCTGTGCCCCATGCACGCGCCGCGTCGCACCCGGCGAGGACGACCGTGCCGGTCGCTGGTCCGGGACGTCCAAGACCGAGTGCGGGCTGCACCTGGTCGGCGGGCCGGCATGAGCTCCCCCGCCTACCCGCTCGCCCTCGACGTCACCGGCCGCCGTGCCGTGGTCGTCGGAGGCGGACCGGTCGCGGCCCGGCGCGCTCGGCGCCTGATCGATGCCGGCGCAGCGGTGTACGTCGTGGCGCCGGCCGTCTGTGAGGACCTCACCGACCTGGTCGCGTCGGCCGCTGTGCAGTGGCAGCCCCGCGACTACCTGACCGGTGACCTCGACGGTGCCTGGCTGGTGCAGACCGCCACGGGTGACCGGGCCACCGACTCGCTGGTCGCGGCCGACGCCGAGGCGGCGCGAGTGTGGTGCGTGCGGGCCGACGACGCCGCCAGTTCGGCGGCCTGGACTCCCTCGGTGGCCCGCGCGGGTGACGTCACCGTGGCGGTGACCGCCGGAGGGGATCCGGCCCGGGCGCGAACCCTGCGCGACGCGGTGGCGCTGGCGCTCGACACCGGCAGCCTGCCCCTGCGCCGCCACCGGCGAGGGACCGGCACGGTGGCTCTCGTCGGCGGCGGGCCCGGCGACCCGGGCCTGATCACGACCCGTGGCCGGCGGCTGCTCGCCGAGGCCGACGTGGTGCTGGTCGATCGGCTGGCGCCGCGCGCGCTGCTCGCCGAGCTCGACCCGGAGGTGCTCGTCGTCGACGTGGGGAAGACTGCCGGGCACCACCCGTTGCCGCAGGACGAGATCAACCGGCTCTTGGTGGAGCACGCGCAGGCGGGACGCCACGTCGTACGTCTCAAGGGCGGCGACCCGTTCGTGCTCGGACGCGGCGGGGAGGAGGCGCTGGCCTGCGTCGCTGCCGGGGTACCGGTCGAGGTCGTGCCGGGGGTGACCAGCGCGGTCGCGGTGCCCGCGGCGGCAGGCATCCCGGTGACCCACCGCGGGCGGTCCCGCCAGGTGACCATCGCGTCGGGCCACGAGGGCCTGGACTGGGCCACGCTGGCCCCACTCGACGGGACGCTCGTCCTGCTCATGGGCGTCAGCGGGCTGGCCGACGCCACGCGGGAGCTGGTCGCGCACGGCAAGCCGGCGGCGACCCCCGTCGCCGTCGTCGAGTCGGGGTTCACCGACCGGCAACGCACGACGACCGGGACCCTCGAGTCGATCGCTCGGCTGGCCGAGGAGCGCGGGGTGCAGCCGCCCGCGGTCGTCGTGATCGGCGACGTGGTCGACCTGCACGAACTGCTCGGATGACCGCACTGGACACGAGCCGACCGACGGCCCGCGCCGGGGAAGTCCCCACCGCCCCGGCATTGGTCGCGGTGGCGCACGGCAGCCGGGACCCCCGCGCCGCGCTGGCTACCGAGGCGCTGGTCGCGCGGATCCGAGCGGCCCGCCCCGGGCTCGAGGTGCGAGCCGCGTTCCTGGACCACGCAGGCCCGCGACCCGCCGAGGTCGTCGCAGAGATGGACCGGCCGAGCGTCGTCGTCCCGCTGCTGCTCACCGCGGCGTACCACTCCAAGACCGACCTCCCTTCCCAGCTCGGGGCCGCGACGGTCCCCGTGACACAGGCCCAGGCCCTCGGGCCGCACCCCCTCCTGGTGCGCGCGCTGGAACGACGGCTGGCGGAGGCCGGGGTAACCGGCGACGACCGACGGACCGGTGTCGTGCTGGCGGCTGCCGGCTCGACCGACCCGCAGGCGCTGGCAACCGTAAGGGCGGTCGCCACCGGCTGGTCCCGTTCGAGCGGGCGCGACGTCCTGTCCGCCTTCGCGTCGGCAGCGCAGCCGGACGTCGGTACGGCGGTGGCCCAGCTGCGTGGGCCCGGCCGTGCCCGGGTCGCCGTCGCGGCGTACCTGCTCTTCCCCGGCCGCTTCAACAGCGACCTGGCGCGCTCCGGAGCGGACGTCGTCTCCGCCCCGCTCGCCGACACGCCCGAGGTGGCCGAGCTCGCGCTGCTGCGCTACGACGCCGCGGTGGCGGCTGCGTCGATCTGCTGACGCTGCGGACCGGCCGGGACCTCGCTCGATAGCCTGGCGCTGACCACTTGCTGGCCCCGCTGCACGAGGAGACGCCATGTCCGACGACCTGCGCTCGACCGACCCGGAGATCGCCGACCTGATCGCCGCCGAGGTCGACCGCCAGCGCGACATGGTCCGGCTGATCGCCTCGGAGAACTACGTCTCGACGTCCGTGCTCGAGGCGACCGGCACGGTGCTGACCAACAAGTACTCCGAGGGGTACCCCGGCAAGCGCTACTACGAGGGCCAGCAGGTCATCGACCAGGTCGAGACCCTCGCCATCGAGCGGGCCAAGGCACTGTTCGGGGTCGATCACGCCAACGTGCAGCCCTACTCCGGTTCGCCGGCCAACCTGGCGGTCTACCTGGCCTTCCTCTCCCCCGGCGACACCGTGATGGGCATGGCGCTGCCGATGGGCGGGCACCTCACCCACGGCTGGAGCGTGTCGGCCACCGGCAAGTGGTTCCGCAGCGTGCAGTACGGCGTGCGCAAGGAGACCGGCCGGGTCGACATGGACGAGGTCCGCGAGCTGGCCCGCGCCGAGCGGCCGAAGATCATCTTCTGCGGCGGCACCGCGATCCCGCGGACCATCGACTTCCCGGCGTTCGCCGAGATCGCCCACGAGGTCGACGCGATCCTGGTCGCGGACATCGCGCACATCGCCGGTCTCGTCGCTGGCGGGGCGCACCCGTCACCCGTCGGGCACGCCCCGGTGATCTCCACGACGACGCACAAGACGCTGCGCGGGCCTCGCGGCGCGATGCTGATGAGCGACGCCGAGCACGCGTCCGCTCTCGACAAGGCGGTGTTCCCGGGGCTGCAGGGCGGCCCGCACAACCACACGACCGCCGCGATCGCCGTCGCTCTGAAAGAGGCGTCGACTCCTGAGTTCCGCGACTACGCCCACGCGATCGTCGCCAATGCCGCCGCGCTGGCCGAGGGTCTGCTGTCGCGCGGCTTCGACCTCGTCTCGGGTGGCACCGACAACCACCTGATCCTGATCGACCTGGCGAACAAGGCGATCCCCGGCAAGAAGGCGGCGAAGGCGCTCGACCGCGCCGGGATCGAGCTCAACTACAACACCGTGCCGTTCGACCCGCGCAAGCCGTTCGACCCCTCCGGGGTGCGGCTCGGGACGTCGTCGGTCACCTCACGCGGGATGACGACCGCCGACATGGACCGCATCGCCGGCTGGATCGACGCGGTGGTCTCCGCCGAGACGGCCGGCGACGAGTCGGCCGTCGAGAAGATCGCCGCCGAGGTCCACGAGTTCGCCCGCAGCTACCCGATGCCCGGCCTGCTCACCGACTGAGCTGACTCGGTCGCGCCCACCTGCTGACCGTGATCGTGAAGGATCCGTCCTGCCCTATTCGACGTTTCCTTCACGATCACCGGAAAGAGGGAGGGGCTCGGTCAGGGGCTGACGCGGTTGAGGTCCCTGGGGAAGAGCGTGACCTCGCGGACGTTCGTCGCGCCGGTCAGCCGGGCCAGGAAGCGCTCCAGACCGATCGCGAACCCACCGTGCGGCGGCATGCCGTAGCGGAACGCGTCCAGGTAGCCCTGGTACGGCTCGGGCGACTCGCCACGCGCGTCGAGCGCGGCCAGGTAGTCGGCGTACCGGTGCAGTCGCTGGCCGCCGGTCACCAGCTCCAGCCCCCGGAAGAGCAGGTCGAAGCTGTTGGAGAACTCCGGCCGCCCGGGCTCGGGGTGGGTGTAGAACGGCCGCTTGACCATCGGGTAGCCGGTGACGAACACGAAGTCGCTGCCGTGCTCGCGCATCGCCCACTCGCCGAGGAAGCGCTCGTGCTCGGGCGCGAGGTCGGGCTCCCCCGTCGGGTCGGAGCCGGTCTCCCGCGCGATCAGGGCCTGCGCGTCGGCGAAGTGGATCCAGGGGATCTCGCTCGGGACGCTCGGCAGCTCACCGCCGACGACCACCTCGCCGTACGCCGGGACCCGCGCCCGCACCTCCTCGAGCATCCCGGCGACGACGTCGCGCAGCACCGCCATCACGTCGAAGTGGTCCCGCACGAAGCCGAGCTCGGCGTCCAGCGACGTGTACGACGCGAGGTGCCGTGCCGTGTCGTGCGGCTCCGCTCGGAACACCGGCCCGGTCTCGTAGACCCGCTCGAACACGCCGACCATGACCTGCTTGTAGAACTGCGGGCTCTGTGCCAGGTACGCCCGCCTGCCGAAGTAGTCCAGAGCGAACACGTTCGCGCCCGACTCGGTCGCGGACGCGACGATCTTGGGCGAGGTCACCTCGGTGAAGCCGGCGGCGTCGAGCGTCGCGCGGAAGCCGGCCAGCGCGGCTGCCGAGATGCGGAAGACGGTCTGGCGGCGCGGGTGACGCAGCGTGACGGCGGCCTGGTCCAGCAGGGTCGGCAGCGATGCCGTCAGCGACGGACGCCAGAGCTCCACCGGCGGCTGCTCCGCCGCGCCGAGCACCTCCAGCCGCGGGTCGACGACCTCGACACCGCCCGGCGCCTGTGGGTTGGCGACCGCAGGGCCGGTCACCGACACGACCGTCTCCTCGACCAGGGCGCGCGCCTGCTCGCGCAGGTCCGGGTCGCGGAGGACGACCTGCACGGTCGCGCTGCGGTCGCGCAGCACCAGAAAGGTCACCGCAGGCAGCTCGCGCACACGGTGGACCGATCCCGCGAGGGTCACCTCGCGGCCTGCCGCCCCAGGGAGCTCGGCCGCGAGCATTCGCTCGACCATCGTCTTCCGCCTCTCGCACACAGGTGTCCTGTCGTGTGCGGGCGGAGGGGTTGCTCCGCGGTACCACCGCACTTCACGGCGCCCGGGTGATGCGTGAGGCGCCGCCTCTTTTCGTGGCCCGGTGTCGGGGGCCGGCCGGCGGGGTCTACCGAGCGCGGCCGGCTGGCCGCACCTTTCTGCCCGCTGCTCGGGAGGGTCTTCGCGTGCCGGTGCGCAGACCGCCGTCTCAGCACTCGGCGGATCTCTGTGACTGCGCGCTCCGGCGGCTACTCGGCTCCGTCGTCGCGTCCCGAGGATAACCGAAGACACGCCGGGCAGGTGGTGAGAGACGAGTCACAGCGCCGGCGACGCGACCGGTGCGCGCCCGACGCCCATGATCAGGGAGAATCACCGGATGGAGATCTGGCCGGGCACGGCGTACCCCCTCGGCGCGACCTTCGACGGGGCAGGCACCAACTTCGCCGTGTTCTCCGAGGTCGCCGAGCGGGTGGAGCTCTGCCTCTTCGAGGGCAACCCGAACAGCCGGCGGCTCACCGAGACCCGGGTCGACCTGCCCGAGGTCGACGGGTTCGGCTGGCACGGCTACCTGCCACGGGTCGGACCCGGGCAGCGGTACGGCTTCCGGGTGCACGGTCCGCGCGACCCCTCACGCGGGCTGCGCTGCAACCCGTCCAAGCTCCTCCTCGACCCCTATGCCAAGGCGGTGGAGGGTCAGGTCGACTGGGCGGAGACGGTCTTCGACTACCGGTTCGCCGCCCCGAGCCGCGTCAACACGCTCGACTCAGGGCGCCACGCCCCGAAGTCGGTGGTCATCAACCCGTTCTTCGACTGGCGCAACGACCGCCCGCCGGGCACGCCGTACCACCAGACGGTCATCTACGAGGCCCACGTGAGGGGCCTGACGAGGACCCACCCGCAGCTCCCCCGCGACATCCGGGGCACGTACGCCGGGCTCGGGCACCCGGCGATCATCGACCACCTCCACCGGATCGGCGTGACCGCCATCGAGCTCATGCCGGTGCCCCAGTTCGTGCACGACCACCACCTGGTGGAGCAGGGGCTCTCGAACTACTGGGGCTACAACACCATCGGGTTCTTCGCGCCTCACAACGCCTACTCCTCCAGCGGCCAGCGCGGCCAGCAGGTGCTCGAGTTCAAGTCGATGGTGCGCGACATGCACGCCGCGGGCATAGAGGTGATCCTCGACGTGGTCTACAACCACACGGCCGAGGGCAACCAGCTCGGGCCGACGCTGTCCTTCCGCGGCATCGACAACCAGGCCTACTACCGTCTCGTGGACGGACGGCCGGACTACTACTACGACACCACCGGCACCGGCAACACGCTGCTCATGCGTCACCCGCACGTGCTCCAGATGATCATGGACTCGCTGCGCTACTGGGTGCTCGAGATGCACGTGGACGGCTTCCGGTTCGACCTCGCCTCGACGCTGGCTCGTCAG
>JAVEDG010000403.1 GCA_030841245.1 Actinomycetota bacterium | reverse complement strand
GTCGAGCAGGTCGTGCTCGTCGACGACGATGCAGTGGTGCGGGCGCAGCGCCGGTTGTGGGACCAGCTGCGGACGGCGGTGGAACCCGCAGCCGCGGTCGGGCTCGCGGCGCTGGCCGAGCGGGCCTACCGCCCCGCCGTGGGCGAACGGGTCGGCGTCCTGCTCTGCGGGGCCAACCTCGACCCAGCGACGCTCGCTGCCATCCCGTGATCGTGAAGGAACCCCCTCCTTCAGGACTCGGATCCTTCCCGATCACGATCACAATCATGGGCACGAGGGTTCAGGCGCGGCGGCCGAGCAGGGCGAGCATCCGGGCCTGCAGGTCGGCGCTGCTGGAGACGCGCACCGGCGGGTCGTACAACCCGCTGGCGGCATAGTCGCGGTCGTCCTTGTCCAGCTCGGCGTGGATCCGGCGTACCAGCTCGGGGTCCAACCGTTCGTCGCCGCCGATCCCCCGGGCCAGGTCCCAGGCGTGCACGGCCAGGTCGACGGTGAGCTGCCAGAGGTAGTCGCGGGCGCTCACCACGCCGGAGGACAGGGACACGTTGCGATCCAGGGCGCCGTCGGCCTCGAACGCGGCGCGCGCCGCCTCGGCGGCCCGGCGCCATGCCGCGGCCGGGTCGTCGTCGCCGCCGGAGAAGCGGTCACCGGCATCGGCCACCGTGCCTCCGTCGAGCAGGTAGGGCACCCAGCGCTGCTCGTCAGTGACGTGGCCGACCAGGGTTCGCACGTCCCAGTCGGTGCAGGGCGTCGGTGCCGACCACTGGTCGGGGCCGATGTCACCGACCCGGCGGTCGAACTCGGCCAAGGCATGGGCGTGCTGCTCGAGCAGCGTGCTCACCGGCGCTCCCTCACAAGTCGATCGCGACACGGTCTCGAGGTGCTCCTCGATCCCCGCAGATGCCCGCCCGGCTGGGCCGATCGGTGCCTCACTTATGGTGCATTCGGCCCGTCGACGTGGCTCCAGCCAGCAGATTTTGCCGTTCCTTGACCAGGGAGGCGGTCGATCTGGCGAAAGACACCCCACCCCGGCCCCGATGATTTTCTCGACAACACAATCCTGTCCCCGCCTCGTGCGGGGTCCACGCGGTGGTACGCCGAACCCTGCCACCTACCGCGTGCCATAGCCCGGGCAGGGGCGGGGAAACCAATCTCCACGGGCGCGGGCGGTCGACGACCTCCCGAGTCCTTGGGGTGAAGCCACCATGTGTGGCCGGGCCACCTCCAGGTCCGAACCCGACAGCTCACTTCGCAGGCGTGCCGGAGGAACTGCCGCATGTCACCACGCCTGCGGCGCGCTCACGCGCGCCCGTCCACCCGCCGCGTCATCACGCGCGCGATGTCCACCCTCGCAGTCGTCGCCCTGACGGCGACCGCCCTCGTCACGGGCCTGGTCGGACCCAGCACCAGTGCCTCGGCCTCTGGGTCGCGCACCGCGACCGCCGTCAGGTACGCACTCGCCCAGCTCGGGGACCCGTACCGCTACGGCGCCGAAGGACCCGGCGCCTTCGACTGCTCGGGGCTCACCCGCGCGGCCTACGGTTCGGCCGGCGTCTACCTGCCGCACTCGTCGTCCGCGCAGTATCACTACGGTGCGCACATCGCGCGGTCGCACTGGCGGACCGGGGACCTGATCTTCTGGGCCAGCAACCGCCGCCGGCCCAGCACGATCTACCACGTCGGCATGTACGTCAGCGGCCGTCGCGTGCTCGAGGCACCGCACACCGGTGACGTCGTGCGGATCAAGCGCATCTGGGGCTGGACGTCACTGATGCGGTACGCCGTGCGCCCCACCGGCCGCTACTCGAAGGGCTTCCGCCCCGTAGGCACCAGCGGCCCCTCGGTCAGGGCGGTCCAGATGCGCCTTCGCGCCAACGGCTACCGTGTCGCCATCTCCGGGTACTTCAACCAGGCGACCCGCCATGCCGTGACTTCGTTCAAGACCAGGTACGGGCTGCCCTCCACGAGTGCCGTCTCGTCAGGCACCTGGCGTCACATGGTCATTTTCGGCAAGAAGACCTGAGGCGGAGCCGAGCTCGAGAAGCAGAGCACGCGGTGCAGCGACGCTGCGTGGAGCATGCCCTCCTTCCCGAGCTCGGCGCCCCTCCCTGACGTCGTAGGCACGGACGTCTTGGGAATGGACGTCGTGAGAACTGACGTCATGAGCGGGCGTCCGCTGCCCGGTGCAGTGCACCCGAGACCCGACGTGTCGCGGTGGTGACCGTGCGGGTCCGCAGTCGCAGGGTGCGGCGGGCCCGGCTGCGGGCGACGTCGCGTCGGACGTCCTCCAGGTGGTACCTGGTTGCGTCGTATGCGTTGTACATGATGGTTGCTCCTTCTTGTCTCTCCGGCCGGACTTCGGCTGGCATGTTCCACTCTCGGGCTGAGGCAGGGCCCGCACATCGGGAGCGCTGCGCATCTTGGGGCCGTCGGGTGCCTTAGATGGGCGACGCGGGGCCTTAGGTACCTAGGACCTGCCCTGGGTTACGGTCGCCCTGAGCCGCCGACGGGGTCCGACCCGACGGCGTGGAGGAGGCGCCATGCAGCTGGGCTTCGCCGTACCGACGACCGGGTCATGGGCCACGGTGGAGAACCAGGTCGAGCTGTCCCGCAAGGCCGAGGACCTGGGGTACGCCTCGCTGTGGACCTTCCAGCGGCTGCTGTTCCCGGCCGACGCCGCAGGCGGGCGGTGGCAGCCCGTCTATCACAGTGTCGCCGACCCGCTGGTCACGCTGGCCTTCCTGGCGGCGCACACCTCCCGGGTGCGGCTGGGCGTGGCGGTGCTCAACCTGCCGTGGTACTCCCCGATCCTGCTCGCCAAGGCGGCGGCCAGCCTGGACATCGTCTCGGGCGGCCGGCTGGACCTGGGGCTGGGCCTGGGCTGGGCCAAGGAGGAGTACGCCGCGGCAGGCGTCCCGATGCAGCGCCGGGGTGCCCGGGCCGAGGAGTTCATGGCCTGCCTCGAGGCGATCTGGGCGTCCGACGGGCCGGTCGAGTTCCACGGCGAGCTCTACGACGTGGCCCCCTCGCTCGTCCTCCCGCGACCCGTCCAGCAGCCGCACCCGCCGGTGCTCCTCGGCGGCACCGCGGAGCCGGCCCTGCGCCGAGCCGGCCGCGTGTCGGCGGGCTGGGTCAGCAGCAGCGGTCAGGACCTGCGCGACATCGGGACCGCGATCGAGATCGTCCGCGACGCTGCCCGTGAGGTGGGCCGGGACCCGGCCGAGCTGCGCTTCGTCAGCCGGGGCGTCGTGCGGCTCCGCGAGGGCGGCACGAGCGACCGACGCCCGCTCAGCGGCTCGATGGAGGAGATCAAGGCCGACCTCGAGGTGCTGGCGCAGCAGGGCGTCACCGAGACGTTCGTCGACCTGAACTTCGACTCACAGGTCGGCACGCTCGACGCGGACCCCGCGGCGTCGGTGCGTCGCGCCCACGAGGTCCTGGAGGCGCTCGCGCCGGGAGCTGCGTGACCCCCGCGACCGTACGCCGGCGGGTCCTGGTGTCCGGGCTGGTGCAAGGCGTCTTCTTCCGCGACTCCTGCCGTCGCGAGGCGCGCTCTCACGGGGTGGCGGGCTGGGCCCGCAACCGCTCCGATGGCAGCGTCGAGGTCGCCTTCGAGGGCCCGCCCGACGAGGTCGAGGCGATGGTGGCCTGGGCCCGCCACGGCCCGCCGCACGCCCGGGTCGAGCACGTCGAGGTCACCGACGAGGCCCCGCAGGGCCTGCACGGCTTCGACGTCGGCTGACCGTAGGCGGGGAAGGGCCGGTCCG
>JAVEDG010000398.1 GCA_030841245.1 Actinomycetota bacterium | reverse complement strand
TCCCTTGTGTAGCAACATGTTCTCCGCGGAGCTGTCAACCAACGACTCACTACGCAATGACGCCGAGCAAGTGACGGCAGCCGAACATTTCGCGTGGCTGGCACGACTTTCGTGTGCAGTCAGTGTGCGATCGATGGAGGACACGTTCGTCGTCATGCAAAAACTGAACACGCGAAATGCTGGCAACCGCTGCCTGGTAGTGCGATCTTTTCAGTGAACAACGTCGACCACCGTGGTCAGACGTCACGACTGCAGGAGGCGCGTGTGCCGGCACCGAAAGAAGAGAAGAAGGTGGTAGCGGCCGCAGCAACGCGGAAACGCACCACGGCCAAGACCGCGAAGAAGGCTCCCGCCAAGAGGGCCGCCGCCAAGCGAACCGGCAAGAAGGCGGCCGCCAAGCGGACCACCAAGAAGGCCACGACGAAGCGCGCGTCAGCCGCAAAGCGCACGACGAAGAAGGCCACGGCGAAGCGCGCTCCGGCCAAGAAGGCCGCCAAGCGCACGACGAAGAAGGCCACGGCGAAGCGCGCTCCGGCCAAGAAGGCCGCCAAGCGCACCGCGAAGAAGGCCACGGCGAAGAAGACCGCCGCCAAGCGCACCGCGAAGAGGGCCACCACGAAGCGGGCGGCCAAGAAGACCGCCGCCAGGCGGACGACCAAGAAGGCCGCACCGCGTAAGGCAGCGAAGCGCACCACGAAGAAGGCGACCAAGAGGGCCGCCAAGCGCTGAGACCAGGCAAAGAGAGGGGCTGCCCGTCGGGCAGCCCCTCTCTTGCGTTACGCGGCCGGCCGGGCGCAGCGGGCCACCCCGCCCGGCCCCTAGACGGTGCGGCCGAGCGGACCGAGAGGGAGCGACAGATCCTCCTCTTCGAGGCCGAAAATCTCCCGCAGCTCCACCATCCGCCGCTCGAGCAGCATCAGAGTCCGTCCCAGCCGCTCGACCTGCTCGTCGGCCAGGTCGCCCTGCTCGACCCGGCGGATCGCCTGACGCTCCATCAGCTGCCGAAGGAGCTCGACGAGGGAGAGCACGAGCTGGGCGAGGCCCTTCTCGACGTCCTGCGGACGCTGGTCAGCGCGGTCGAGCAAAGCGGAGAGGTCGCCGGCCACGGACTCGAGGCCTGGCAATGAAGCTTGTGTCACGCGGGGACTCCTCTCTCCGACGGACTAGCCGTGCCGTCGGGGTCCAACGTGGCGAAGCTGTACGGCGGGAAGGGCCCGGAGACGGACACCTGGCCGGGGATGCCTGCCGCCAACTCCTCGAGCTGGTCCCGAACCGTGGCCAGCCGCTCCGATCCGACGAGCAGCGAGGCCTTCACCTCGGTCGGGCCGGTTGCCAGGACCGCGGCTTCGCGCACCCCGTCATGCACGCCGAACTCCTCCACCGCCGCAACGACATCGTCCGCCCACTGCCACGCCGCGGCCTTCCGGAGCAGATACGCCCGTCCGATCTGTCCGGCACCATCCACGTCGTCGCCGTCTGCATGTCGGTGCAACTCGGCCGAAGCCTGCGGTCCGGCCGACGGCGGCGTGGCTCTCAACCCGAGCTCGCGGCACCCCCGCACCCGGCCCAGGGCGTGCCTGAACTCGTCGGACCGGTCGCGCAGAACGGCGCGTGCCTCGGCCTCGGTCATCCTGGTGCCGGGACGCACGGGGAGCACCGCCTCGCAATGAGTCGCGAGCCGAGCAACCTGGTCTGCGTGCCTCAGCAGCTGCTCCAGCGTCGTCTCACTCGGGATCTGACCCGGGTCGACCACCATGGCCAGGTCGTCCAGCACGATCGACTCCTTCGGCGCCGAGTTCGCGTCGACGACGGCCAGGGCCCACATCAGCCACGTCCAAGAGAAGAGGACGTCGGCACCGAGGTGATGACGGCGCTGAGCTTGATCCGCACGAGTTCTATGTCGGCCAGGGACAGGCTCACATCGCCCACCAGCACGACTCCGCCGGCCAGCAGCCGGTCCAGCAGATCGACGAGCGTGGCGTCACCGGAGGAAGCGAGCTCCGTCGTCACGGCGTCCCCACCCGCGGCACAAACGAGTAGGGCGCCCACGGGCCGCCGACGACGATCGTTGCACCGGCCCCGCGGTCGACGTCGACCTCATTCAGGAAGCGTTCGGTGTTCGAACGAGGCACCAGGTAGGTGGTGCGGGTCGCGCTGTCCCGCTGGGCTGCCCGGACGATCGGGCGGACCCGCTCCTGCAGCGTCGTTGCCAGGGACGCTGCCTGAACTGCGTCGCTCTCGCGAGCCCTCTGTCGTTCACCGACTCGACGCAGGTAGTCGGCGCCACTCGTCGCAACGGTGGAAGCCAGCTGGTGCTCACGGGGCCCTGATTCGATGGTCAGCTGCCACTGCGCGCACCGGGAGACCCGCTGCAGCGCCTCGGCCAACGACGAGTGGTTCGTCTCCAGGGCGGATCGCGCTGCGGCGACGTCGGTGAACATCGTGCACATACGCAGCGGAAGCAGGTCGCCCCCGGCGAACAGCGCATCCACGGCGGCGAAGTGCGCGCTGGCAAGCTCGGCCGCCTGCTGTGGGTCACGCAGCCGGCGCGACAACGGGGCGGGGGCGAACTCGCCGGTCGGGACGATGCCGAGCGCCATCGCGAGCGCGCCGGCGCAGATGTAGCTCATCGGCTCGCCGGCCACACCGCGAGATGGGGAGCCGACCAAGGTGCTGTTGCGCCCGGTCTGCGCGTCCGCGCTGTCGACCGGCACGACCGCGTAGGCGTAGACCTGAGAATCGGCCTCTGGGTGCTCGTCAGGGAGTTGTCCGCGCATGCTCACCCCTGCGAGGAGGACTGCTCGATCCCCTGGATGCGGGACTCCAGCTCGCTCACCCGGTTCTGCAGCTCGGTGGCCGACCCGCCGTCCCCGTCCTGCGCCTCGATCTTGCCCGGCCCTCCCGTGAGGGAGGGGTCGGACTCCCACCAGTTGATGCCGAGCTCCTTTGCCTTGTCCACCGAGGCGATCAGCAGCCGCAGCTTGATGGTCAGGAGCTCGATCTCCAGCAAGTTGATCTTGATGTCGCCGGCAATGACGACACCCTTGTCGAGCACCAGCTCGAGCACATCGGCCAAACTGGCTCCGCGGGGTGCCGGACTGACGTTTGAGGCTGCTGCTGGGGCGTAGGACTGCGACATGGTCTAGGGACCCTCCACGTCGCTGCGCTGGAGCCGGCCACTACGCCGCCAGCCGGTGACCCTTCCCCTGTTGTCCAGCTCGACGTCGTAGATGCCGAGGACGTCCATCGTCTCGGGCACCCGCCGCAGCTCCAACACCTCGACGGTCACCGCCCAGCCGTCGTCGCCCTTCCCGACCGCCGTCACCCGCTCGACCGGGCTGCCGGTCAACTCCTGCAGCTGGTCGCGCGCGGTCGCGGCAATACCGCCGGCGGTCGATCGCGCGGACTTCGAGCCGTTCGACCGTGAGGAGCTCGACGAGCCCTGCTGCCTCTTCGCCGGGTCCTCGACCACCCGCAGTCGACGCGATTCGCGGTCGCGTGAGCCGGAGGTGGAACCCCTCGAGGACGCCGAGCTCGAGCCGGAGGTGGAACCCTTCGAGGACGCCGAGCTCGACGGCCGTTTGGCGGCCGAGCGTTTGGCGGCCGAGCGCTTGGCGGAGGAGCGCTGGGCGGAGGAGCGCTGGGCGGAGGATCGGTCGGTCGCCTTGCTGGAGCTGCTCTTGGCAGCACCACGTTTCCTGGCCGGTCGCTCAGTCACTGTCGCCTCCTACCCGGTCGGGTGCCCCGCCACGCCTGGCCGCAACCAGCCGGTCGATCAACTCGTCCTCGATCAATTCGAACTGGTCTTCGCTCAGGCGGCCGGCCTCGAGGTCGAGCTGGGCGGCGGCGAGCTGGCGGCGTACCGCGGCCTCGCTGAACGACTGCTCGTAGGCCTCCTTGGCGAGTGCTTCAGCGATCCAGGTCACCCCGCGCACCGGAGCCAGTGGAAGGGTCAACAGCCCAGTGATCAGTCCCATGCGCCGGATGACCTCGCCGTCGGCTCGGGCATCGGGGCGAGGAAGGAGTACGGCGGCAGCGGACCCACGACCCGCAGGACCGCCCGACCGGCGAGGCCCTCGGCGACCTGGCCGGCCTGGGACAGAAAGCGCTTGACCTGTCCTCGGTCGACGAGCAGTGCCAATGCGGTGGTGCCATCCTGGTCGACCGGCTGCTCCTGGGCGCGATCGACGGCCGACCTTGCCAGCTCGCCGACCACCGAGTCACCGATGCTGCCGGCCGCTCGCTCATAGGCGGCGGCCACCGCCTCCCCGAGCCTGAGCCGCTCAGCCTGGCCGCTGCCGGGCGGCAGCCGCTTGACCCGCTCGTTGAGCTGAGCCAACCGCGGGTCGCCACGCACGATGTCGCCGAGCACGACTTCCCGCTCCAGGCGGACGGTCACGGCGAACTGCACCACCCCGGCCAACCGGCGCAGCTCGGCATGCAGATGGTCGCCCAGTCGCTCGAGCAGCTCCACCCGGACGGCGTCGTCATCGGGTAGCACGGTGCCGAACGTCAGCGGCACGACCGGTACCTGCTGACACACGGTCGCGAGGAGGTCGGCGTGGGCCGCCAGCTCGCGGCGACGTCCCATCACCTCTCCGGTGGCGTCTGAGCACAGTGCGGTCAGGCCCCCGGAGGACAGCGTCCGGACCGGTCCCAAGCCGCCGCCGTTCAGAGGCTCGAGACCGGCCGCGTCAGTATCCTCCAGGACACCGTAGACGTAGGTGTTCGTCACGTGGATTCCCCATCAGGTCCCGTCTCGCTCACTGTTGGCGGGCCCGCGATCTGGAGCGACGGGGACGCGAGCCGCTGCCGGACGACTTCTTCTTCTCGTCGTCGTCGTCCTTGTCGTCGTCGCTGTCGCCGAACATCTCCTCGAACTTGTCCTTGGCGCCCTCCAGCGCACCGCTGGTCTTGCCCTTGGCGCCGTCCGACGTGATGCCCTCGATCAGCTCCGGCAGGCCGTGGGTCTGGGTCTCGGTGAGATCCAGACGATTCACCGCCTCGGCGAAGCGCAGGTAGGTGTCCACGCTCGCCACGACGATCCGCGCGTCGATCGTGATCAGCTCGATGCCCACGAGCGAGACCCGGACATAGACGTCGATGACCAGGCCCTTGTCCAGGATGATGTTGATGACGTCCGCGAGACTGCTCGGTGCGGGCCGCTCGAGATATCGGTTGGTGGGCGCCTGCGTTGCCACTGTCATGCGTGGTGTCCTCTCCGGTGCGCCGCGTCAGCGACTGGTCCGCCGCGAGCTGGCAGCCGTCTTGCGGCCCGAGCTCGCGGTCTTCTTGGTCGAACCGCTGCGCTTGCTAGCAGTCCTCTTCGAGGTGCCTCGGCTGGCGGCCGTCTTCTTGGCCGTCTTCTTGGCAGGAGCCCGCTTGCTCGCTGCCTTCTTCGCGGGTGCCTTCGCGGTCGACTTCCTAGCGGTCGACTTCCTAGCGGTCGACTTCCTAGGGGTGGACTTCTTGGCCGTCGACTTCCTAGGGGTGGACTTCTTGGCCGTCGACTTGCTGGTGGACGACCTACTGGCCGCCGACTTCTTGGCCGGGGCCCGCTTCGCCGTCGACTTCTTGGCCGGCGCCTTCCTGGTGCTCTTCCGCGCGCTGGCCGAGGACTTCCTCGCGCCGGTCCGCCTGGCGGCAGCCGTCCGCTTGCGTGACGGTGCAGACCGGCGACGGCCCGGTGCCCGCTTGCGGGCCCGACGGCTGCTCAGCTCGTCCTCGTCGCCCTCGTCCTCGTCGTACTCGTCGGACTGGTCGTCCTCGTCTTCGTCCTCGTCGTACTCGTCGGACTGCTCGTCCTCGTCGTCCTCGTCCTCGTCGTACTCGTCGGACTGCTCGTCCTCAGGCTCGTCGTCCTCGTCCTCGTCGTACTCGTCGGACTGCTCGTCCTCGTCCTCGTCCTCGTCGTCCTCGTCCTCGTCGTACTCGTCGGACTGCTCGTCCTCGGGCTCCTCGTCGTGCTGGTCGTCCTGGTCCTCCTCGTCGCTGTCGCGCGGGTTCTCGTAGTCCTCGTCGTAGTCGACGACCTCGCCGTCCTCGACCGTCCCGCGCCAGGCTCCCTCTTCCTCGTCCTTCATCTCGATGTGCGCCTTGAAGCGCATCAGGTCCGAGCGCAACGCGCGCCGCGACATCCGAAAGCCGGAGGCTGTCTTCTCGACGAGACCCTTGGGCTGGAAGTCGAGATTCACCAGGATCCGGGTCAGCCTCTCACCGAGATCGTGGAAGGTGATGACGCCGACGTTGTCCGCACCCTCCTCGCTGCGCCAGGCGATGCGCTCGTTCGGCGTCTGGTCGGTGATCTCGGCCTTCCACTTGCGCCGCCGGCCCCAGATGTTCTCGTGCCAGACGAGGTGCGTGTCGTCGACCTGCTCGATCTGCTCGACGCGGTGCATGAACTCGGGAAAGTCCTCGAACTGGGTCCACTCGTTGTAGGCCACGTCGATCGGCACGCCGACGTCGATGGCCTCCTGGATCGGCAGCCGGCGACCGCGGCCGGTCCCGTCGGCCTTTCCGCCGCCGCCACCCTTGCCGGTGAACTTGCCCATCATGGAGTCGGCGGCCTTGCCGATCGCCATCCCCTTGATGCCGTCTTCCCCGGTGGCCTGCTTGACCAAGTTGCCGAGCCCGCCGGCCTCCTCGATCCGGGGCGCCAGATGCTCCTGGAAGAGCTCAGGCCCCTTGGTCGCGGCCTGCTTGGCGAAGTTCGTCGCGACCTTCTTCACGACCGGAGTGAGGACCACGATGGCCGCCTCTCGGGCGACCTTCTTCATCTCCGATGTGACCGTCTGGGTGGCTTCCTTGGCCATGTCCTTCGCCGGCTCGACGGCGTCGGACGCCTTCTCCTTGGCCGTGTCAGTGATCTTGCTGTCGCTCATGGCTGTCCTCGTCAGGTCTGTTGTCGGGGCTGAGGCGGGGTCACTGCAGTCACCGGCGAGCGGTGGGTACTCGTCACGCGGGCTCGGCTAAGGGATCAGGCCGGGGTGGGCTCCCGGTCCCGGTGGAGCAGGTTCTGCCGGATGGCCTGCCGGTTCCTCGACAGCGTCTGTGCTTCGGACTTCTTGCGGATGCCGTGCAGGTAGCCGATGCACCAGTCGAGCTGCTGCAGCGCATCCTCCGCGGCGCGGCGGTAGCGCTCCAGCTCGTCGAGCTGACCGTCGTTCTCGTCGTCTGGCATCCGTCCTCCTCCGGGGCGCACCGGCGGTGTTCGAACCAGTCGGTACCCGCCAGCGCCAATCGCATGCACCGCTTTTCCGTCGATTTCCCTCGATTCCGCAAGGGCCCGGCTCAGAGCTGGGCGGCGGCCACCGTTCCGGCCGGCGCGGCCTCATAGACTCGGGCGTCATGACTGTGCTGCTGCGGCCGGGAACGATCTCGCCGAGACGCGAGGTCCCGGACCACATCGCGCGCCCTGAGTACGTCGGGCGCGCGGGTCCGGCCCGCTACACGGGCCCTCATGTGCAGACGGCCGAGACGGTCGCCCGGATGCGGGTGGCCGGGCGCATCGCGGCCCAGGCGCTGGACGAGGTCGGCCGACACGTTGCTCCGGGGGTGTCCACCGACGAGCTGGACCGCGTCGGGCACGACTTCCTCTGCGACCACGGCGCCTATCCGTCGACCCTCGGGTACCGGGGCTTCCCCAAGTCGCTGTGCACCTCGGTCAACGAGGTCATCTGCCACGGCATCCCCGACACGACCGTGCTGCGCGAGGGCGACGTCGTCAACGTCGACATCACGGCGTACATCGGAGGGGTTCACGGCGACACGGACGCGACCTATCTGGTCGGTGAGGTGGACGAGGAGTCCAGGCTGCTCGTGGAGCGCACCCGCGAGGCACTGAACCGGGCGATCAAAGCGGTGCATCCCGGACGGACAGTCAGCGTGATCGGGCGCGTGATCGAGTCCTACGCGCGCCGCTTCGGGTACGGCGTGGTGCGCGACTTCACCGGGCACGGCATCCATACGGCGTTCCACTCGGGTCTGGTGATCCCGCATTACGACGACGCGGCGTTCGACATGGTGCTCGAGCCCGGGATGACTTTCACCATCGAGCCGATGCTCAACCTCGGGACACCGGCATGGGACATGTGGGACGACGGATGGACCGTGGTGACCCGCGACCGCAAGCGCTCGGCCCAGTTCGAGCACACCATCGTCGTCACCGAGGGCGACGCCGAGATCCTCACTGTTCACTGACCGCTCCCGACGTGTCGGGGGCGGCGCAGCGCCTGCTGGGTGACCGGGATCGCCAGGCCCTTCCTGTACGATGGCAGCGGTTTCCATGACATCTCCGGAAAGCCGCGCCAGGTAGACCTCGCGAAGGCATACACCCTGTTGACCATGACGATGAGGCCCGAGGCGCGCCAGCCCAAGGCCACCGCCTTCGTGCACCGGCCACCGCTGGACGGGATCCGGGCGATCGCGGCGCTGCTTGTGGTGCTCTTCCACGCCGGTGTGCCGATGTTCAGCTCGGGATATGCCGGCGTCGACGTCTTCTTCGTCCTGTCCGGCTTCCTCATCACGTCCCTGCTCGCCAGGGAGCTGTACTCGACCGGGCGGCTCGACTTCATCGCCTTCTACGCGCGACGGGCACGCCGCCTGCTCCCTACCGCGCTGCTCGTGCTGCTCGTCACCGCTGTCGTGTACGAGAAGGTGGCGTCACCTCTGGCCGTGTCCGAGAACCGTGGCGGGTTCATCGCGGCGGCACTCTACGTCGCCAACTGGTTCTTCCTCGCCCGGTCCGCCGACTACTTCGCAGAGACCGACCACGTGAGCCCGGTGCAGCACTACTGGTCCCTGTCGGTCGAGGAGCAGTACTACCTGCTCTGGCCGTTGGTGATCTTGTTGTTGTTCCTGCTGGCGCGCCGTTACCGGCTGCGCCTGGACGGCATCACTCTGGTGCTCGCCGTGGTCGGCCTGCTGCACGCGTGGATGCTGAGCCGTTACTCCCCGATGGAGTCCTACTTCGGGACGTCGGCGCGCGCTTACCAGCTGCTGCTCGGGGCCGCCGTGGGCCTGCACTGCCTGCGGCGTGAGCAGCGGCAGGCCAGCGGTCGGCACCGGTCGGCACCCGGCCCGACCGGGGCGGTGCTCGCCGCGGGGGGCCTGGCCGTCCTGTTGCTGTCCGCCAGCCCGCTGATGTCGACCCACTCGGCGTACTGGCACGGCGTGGTGTCCGCGGCGGGCACTGCCGCACTGATCCTGGGACTGGAGCTGACGCCCACCTCCTCGGTCGCGTCGCTCCTCTCCCGGCGACCCGCCGTACTGCTCGGCGGCTGGTCGTACGCGATGTATCTCTGGCACTGGCCCGTGATCGTCATCGGGGACGAGGCCGGTCTGCTTCCCGGCTCCTGGCTACCGCGGAGCCTCCTCGTGGTCGGTCTCACAGTGGCGCTGTCCGCGCTCACTGCCTACGTCGTCGAGCGTCCTACCGGACGGATCCGTCTTGCGTCGGGGCGCCGTCGAGGGATGATCGCGGCGGCCGGGATGATCGCCGCGATCGTCACTGCCACTGGATGCTCGTCCGTGCTCACGGTCAACGAACGGGCGCAGCAGCTCGTCGCCCAGTCCCGCAGCGGGATACCGGGCGGTATCAAGCACCTCTCCGTCGGCGGTCACAAGTCGCGGGTGCTGATCATCGGTGACTCACACGCCCATTTCATGGCACCGGCGTTCGACGCGTTGGCGCAGGAAGAGGGCTTCACGCTGCAGACCGTGGAGGACCCGGGGTGTCCCTGGCCCAGGGTGATCGCCGACGACCCGAGCGGACAGGTGATCCCCTGCGACCGGCTCGTGCGCGACAAGGCGCTGCGCATCGCACGCCGGACCCACCCGGACACCGTGCTGCTGATCTCTCGCTCCGTCCTGGCCCGGCCGATCCACACGCCCAACGGGGTGGTGACCGCATCCGACCCGGAGTGGATCAAGGTGATCGCCGCGGGGTCGCTCAAGTTCGTCAAACAGCTCCATCCCTACGTCGGGCGAATCATCATCCTCGAGCCGATCGCCGAGACCGTCGACTCACCGGTGGACTGCCTGTCCACCGGTGCGGACCCGGCGTCGTGTGCGGCCCCGGCGGTCGACGAGCCGGGAACCAAGAAGCTCGAGCGGATGTGGCGCGGTCTGCCCTTCTCAAGAACTGTCGACTTCGACAACGTGATCTGTCCCAACGGCATCTGCCCGGCAATGGACGACGGAATGGTGACCCACCGCGACGACAACCACCTGACGCTCCCCTATGCCGTGCACATCAGGCACCGGTTCGAGCGTGCGTTGGTCGCCCAAGGGGTCGTGCTCACCGACCGCATCTGGAAGAACGGGCCGTGAGCGCTCCCCACCGGGTCACGAGCCGACGGTGTTGCTTCGCCGGGCCCGCAGGATGACGCGCGTGGGAGACCGCCGCGTTCGCCCGACCCGGGCACAGGTCGTGCTGGGAACGGCAGCGGTCGCGTGCTATGCCGCCGGCTACCCGCTCGCCATCCTCGGGGACAGCTCGGTCGGGTGGGCGCTCGTGACGCTGGGAGGCTTCTTCCTGCTGATCCTCGGTGTGGTCACGATTCGCCTGCTGCACCGGGGGACCTAGTGGCATCGGGCTCGCCCGTCCCGGGTCTTGGCGACCTTCTCTACCCGTTGCTCCTGACCAGCGCGGTCGTTCTCGTGTTCGTCGCCGTTGCTGCGGGCGTCGCGACGTGGATCGTCGGGCGCCGGCGTGGCGACCTGCCCCAGCGCTGGCGTGACTTGCTCGGCACCGCGGACCGGGCCGAGGAACCGGTCGCACGGCGGATCGTGCGCATCGGGTTCGGTGCGCTCTGGTTGGTGGACGGGCTGCTCCAGGCCGCGCCCGACGTGCCGGCCGGGTTCCGGGCGCCGTTGGCTGAAGGCCTGGCCGAGACGCCGGGCTGGTACGCCGCAGTGGTCCGTCCGCTCGCCGATGTCTGGACCAGGCACCCCGTCGTCGCGGATGCGGCAACGGTGTGGATCCAGGGCGGGCTAGGGGTGCTGATCCTGGCCTGCGCAAGCGGGCATCTCCTGCGGGCGGCGCTGTGGGCATCGATCCTCTGGAGCCTGGTCGTGTGGGTGGGAGGGGAGTTCTCGGGTGGCCTGTTCGCGGCGGGCGCGGGCTGGCTGACCGGAGCTCCGGGAGCCGTGCTGACCTACGTCGCGGCAGCCTTGCTGCTGCTCGCTCCGTGGTCATGGTGGGCGTCCGGACGGGCCAGTCGTCTGGCCCGGCGCTTCGTCGGCGGCTGGATGCTCGTCACCGCTGGTCTGCAGGCACTGCCATGGGAGAAGGCATGGACCGGGGCCGGGTTGGCGGGGCCGTTCACCGACGCGGCTGGCAACGCCCAGCCGTCGCTCCTGTCGTCCCCCATCACGGCGCTCGCCGACCTGGCGAGACAGTCACCCGGCATCGTGAACGGCACGCTCGTGGCCGCCCTCGTGGTCATCGGAGCGGGACTCGTGCTGAGCCGGTCGACACTGTACGTCGGTGCAGGCCTCATCCTGTGCGCGCTGACCTGGTGGCTTGCCCAGGACTTCGGCGTCCTCGAAACCGCCGCGACGGATCCGAACACCGCGCTGCCGCTGGGACTTCTCCTGGTCAGCGCCTTGCCCGGCCGGCGCACCGCTGCGCAGCCAGCGGTCACCGCCCGGACCCGCACCCCGGCGTACCGCGACGCCCTCATCGCTGCCGTGGCCGCGGTCGGCCTCGGTGCGGTGCTCGCCCCTCTCCTCGTCACGGGGACCCTGCTCGGGCCCGCCGACGCCGCTGCCGTCGCGGCTGACAGCGAAGGTGGCCTTACGTCGCTGCCGCCCCGGCGAGTTCCCGACTTCCGCCTGGTCGACCAGGCCGGGCGGCCCTTCACCCGCGCCGACCTGCGCGGGACGCTGACGGTGATCACGTTCCTCGATCCTGTGTGCAGTGACGAGTGCCCGGTGATCGCGAGCCAGCTGGCCATCGCGGATCGCCGGTTGGGGTCGCTGGCGTCGCGGATCCAGATCGTCGCCATCGATAGCAACCCGGTCTTCACCCACGTGTCCGACGTGGCCAGCTTCACCCGCAGCCACGGGTTGACGGACCTGACCAACTGGCACTTCCTGGCCGGCTCCTCGACGCATCTGCAGGACCTTCTCGCGGCGTACGGGATCGTGGTGCAGGTTCCCGCGGTCGGGATGATCGCGCACGACGAGGGAATCTACTTCGTGGGCCCCGACCTACGGACCGCGTCCTACCTGCACGACGGTGCCACCGTCGGCCTCACCGGTAGCTACGCAGACGCAGTCGCCGGAGAGGTGCGCACCCTGCTCGCCCGGACCGGTCGATGACGCCTGGCCGCAGCCAGCGGCAGCGCCGCGACCTGCCCCGGCGCCGTGGCTCGGTGGCCCTGGCTCTCGTGGCGCTGGCGCTGACGAGCGGCTGCGCCGGCTCGAGCGCGGGCGAGGCGGATCAACCGACCACGGCGTCGTGGCTGCCGGCCACGGCGCCCTATGTCGAGATGAGCACCGCACAGTCCGGCTGGGCGGTGTGGCCGAGCCGCGACGCCTGGCTGGTGCTGCGGACCGATGACGGCTGGAGACATGTGCGCAACGCGACCCCGGTCGGCGTCCCCACGGGAGGGGGTTTCGTACTTGCCACGACGCCTCGGGCGGCGGTCGTTGCTGTCGGCCCCTACGACCGCCTGCTCAGCTCGCCTCTGCTCTTCGAGACGGCGACCCCGGGGCGATGGCGCCCGGACGAGCTGCCCGGCGCGGTGTCATCCAGCCGCGGGGCCGTCGCGGTCGCCTCCGGTGGCGCGACCGCTGTGTTGCGATCCGGACAAGTCGTCGCGCAGGCGGATGGGCATTGGTCGACCCTCACGACGATCCAGCGCCTCTCGCCTCGAGGAACCTTGACCCTGGACTCCTTGACCTGGCTCGATGGGACCGCCGGCATCCTCACCGGCGGTACCGCCGACGCAGGTCCCAGCGCCTTTCTGACTCTCGACGGGGGGCGGACCTGGCGGTCGCAGCCCTGGTCGGCGGGATCGGTGGCGACGGTCGCCCCGTGCGGCTCCGGGCGGTCATGGCTGTTGCCGGTTCTCCTGTCGGACCACCGAACCCGGTTCGAGCGAACGGCCGACGGGGGACGATCGTGGGCGTCAGTCGGATCACTGCGGACGACAGCCTCCTTGCCCGCCTGGGGCTGTCACGGCGACACCGTGTGGGCGGTGACGGGGACGTCACATCTGTTCGCGTCGCGCGACGGAGGCATGCACTGGATCGACCGCGGCCCGGCACCGGCCGAGCTGACCGACCTGGACCCGCTGGGCGGCGGTGCCGGTATCGCGGTGAGTCGGGACGGTGACCAGGACAAGCTGTGGCGGGTAGACGGTGACGGGGCGCACTTCTCCGAGATCAGGCTGCCCGACTGGGTCCGGCGCCTCGGAGCTCAGCAGTCATCTGACTGATGCATTCCCGCGGCCGCGATCGCGGGCGAAACCATCCACCGGGCCGGAGTGTGTCGGCGCGGCGCCTGGTCAGCCCGTGAGGTGGTTGGGGCTGGCGATGAACGACGTGGGGATGGCGCTGACGATCGCAGCGATGGCGATCCAGTTCCACCAGATGCCCACCACGCGCACCTGCCAGTCCTCGGTCGCCGTGTAGAGGTTCAGGCGCGACCGGTTCCACAGCCCGAGCCCGATGAAGAAGGTCACCACGAGGTGGAAAAGGTTGGCGCCGCCGAGGACGTAGACGGAGGACGTGTAGGCGCTGTCCTTGAGGGCGAACGGGAGGCTGCCCAACTGGATCACCTGCACGACGATGTCGACGGCGAGCAGGAGGACGGCGATGCCGGCACCGACCGGCAAGCGGCTCACCCGTCCGGCGTGGATGCCGACCTGTCCCCAGCGGTAGGCGCCGGCGCTCAGCACCACGATCAGTGCGATGAGCCAGGGAAACCAGATAGGTGCCCCGGAACCGTGTTTCGCCATCCAGGCGCCTGACGTGTTGAGCCCACGCAGGTAGAAGTAGCTGAAGACGAGGGACCCCACGAAAGCTGCGTCGGCAACGATCAGCAGGATCACGCCGGCCCGCCAGCGACGCCCGATGGTGATCGGGTCCTCGTGATGGGGGATCGGCTCGGTGACGGTTACCGCGGTCATGGCTGGCCTCCCTCGTGATCGACGCCGTCACCTGTCTGCGCTGTCCCAGCACCCGTCGGGACCGGCTCGTGCTCCGGGGGCAGGGAGGGGTTGGGGTCGTCCTGCCAGTGTGGCGGCGCCGGGTCACCCTCGCCGTAGCCGTAGGCGTCTGCGATCACGACCGGCAGCACCTTGAAGTTCTCGAGCGGGATCGGGTTCGGCACCGCCCACTCGAGCGTCTTGCCGCCCCAAGGGTTGGCCGGGGCCACCCTGCCTCCGCGCCACGCGGAGATCACGTTGTACAGCGTGATGAGCATCCCGATGCCGATGCAGTAGGCACCGATGCTCGACACGAGGTTTCCCGTTGCGAACATGTGCGGGTAGGTGAAGACCCGTCGCGGCTGGCCGGCCAGGCCGACAGCGAACATGCCGAGGAAGGTCACGTTGAAGCCGATCTGGACCAGCCAGAAAGAGATGTAGCCCAGCGTCTCGCTGAGCATCCGACCGGTCATCTTCGGGAACCAGTAGAAGAGTGCGCCGATGGCGCCGGTCAGCCCGGCCCCCATCAGCGTGTAGTGGAAGTGGGCGGTCACGAACATCGAACCGTGCAGGGCATAGTCAGCAGGGACGTCGGAGAGGTAGATGCCTGTCACACCGCCGATGATGAAGTTCCACAGCATGGCGTAGACGGCGAGCATCGACACGGTCATCCAGTTGCGGCCGCGCCAGATTGTCCCGATGAACACCAGGAACAGGACCCCGGTGGGCACCGAGATCATCTCGGTGGTCAGCATGAACGGTCCGTTGAGGTCCGGGGCCCACCCT
>JAVEDG010000396.1 GCA_030841245.1 Actinomycetota bacterium | reverse complement strand
CGCTGCTCAGTCCGTGACACACGCGGCGACTCCGTCTCGGACAGCCGGTGTCCACACCCCTCTGTGGGATGTTCCTCGGCATGACGCGTACTCGGGGTAAGGCCTGGCTGGTCGCTCGCGTGCTCGGCGCCGCACTGCTCGTGGCGTTCGGCCTGTCGGGCTGTCTGAAGATGGACATGGACATGACGGTCACAGCCGACGACAAGGTCGACGGGTCACTGATCCTCGGCTTCGACAAGTAGTTGATGAAGTCACTGGGTGCCACCGACCAGCAGCTGCGCCAACAGCTCCAGTCGCAGTCGCCGCTGTCCGGGCTGGGCGGCCAGGCGAAGGCGAGCCCCTACGAGGACTCGACGTTCGTCGGGCAGAAGTACACGTTCTCCGGCGTACCGCTGGGCAAGCTCAACCAGTCGAGCAACGGCGACCAGCTGAGCATCAAGCACCAGGGCAGCAGCTACGTCGTCAATGGGACCCTGGACCTCTCGACCGGCCAGCTCAACGGGAGCGGACTCGGCAGCGCGCAGATCAAACAGTTCCTCAAGTCCGCCGACATCAGGGTCGAGCTCACCTTCCCCGGCAAGGTCCGCTCGGCCAGCGGGTCGATCGACGGCAACAGTGTGACGTGGACCCCGAAGTTCGGTGACAAGGTCTCGCTCAAGGCGGTCGCTGACGACTCGTCGAGCAGCGGCGGAGGCGCCAGCAGTGCGGTCTGGATCATCCTGCTCGTCGTGCTGCTGCTGCTCGCGCTGGCGGTCGGCTTCGTGCTGATGCGCCGTCGTTCCGCGGCACCGGTCGCGGCGGGTCCCGGCCCGGCGTACGGCGCGGGTGAGGGTGCGGCCGGGACTGAACTGCCTGGCGGGGAGAGCCCGACCACGCCGATCCCGCAGCACCCCGACGCGGGTCCGGGCCCCTCGACAGCGGCCCCGGAGCCGAGCCATCCCGACGTCGGCCCGGCTCCCGGCGGTCACGAGCCCCCGTCCGACGACACCAAGCCGCTCTGGACCTGACGCACATCCGGCCTCGATCGCCGAACGCTGCAGCCATGCCCGGCGCGGACCACCTGGGTCCGGCGTGTCTGCAGCGCCCGGCGGAGGTCAGTTCGGCGTGATGTCGCTCCAGTGCGCGCCGCCGTCGGTGGTGCGCAGCAGCGTCGTGAAGTCGTCGCCGATCGCGATGCCGACCTGAGGCGTGGTGAACCCCACATAGGTGAACGGTCGCGCGGTGGGGAACGACGAGAGCACCGTTCCGGACTGATTGACCATGTCCAACCGGTCTGTGAGACCGAGGCCGACGGTGTTGCTGTCACGAGCACCGATCGCCGTCCCGTTGGACATCGCGTCCGTCGGGACCGGACGCCAGCCGCCACTCGCCGCGTCGTGGTGCCAGACACCGGCACTCGTGCCGGTTGAGCACCTGGCCCACAGCGAGTCGGCGGTTGCGCTCAGCACTCCTCCGAGGTCGGCCTGGCACGGGCTGGGACTCGACGTGAAGACCGGGGCATCCGTCGCGTAGGTGTCGGTGAAGAGCTTGTTGCTCGAGCCGGCGCTGAGGACGTACGCCGCCGTAGGTGTCACGGCAAGGCTCACCGGTCCGTTGCCGAGAGGGGGCAGCGGGACCTCGACCCAGGCGTCGAACCCCACCGGCGACTTCCACAGCGTGGTGCCGGACGTCGCGTCGAGCAGCAGCCATGCAGTCCCAGCAGCCGCCTCGACCTGCTCCGGCCTTCCGGCGACACTCACCGTGTGCCATGACTTCGCCCCGTCATGCGTCGACCAGAGTGAGTCGTGGTACCAGGCCCAGCCGTCGGTGTTCGAGCCGAAGCGCAGCTCGGGGATCGCCCCCTGGACGGGCTGGCTGAGCGGCGGTGGGGTCAACGCCAGATAGGTGGCTCCGCCGTCGTCCGTGCGCGCCAGGGCGAGGCACTCGCCGTCGGCGCAGGCGGTGTCCGAGCCGAGCACGATGATGGAGTCCACACCGACGGCAGTGACGGAGTCGACGCTCGCTCCGGCCCACGGTCGCGGGCCGGTCGAGGTGCCGGAGGTCGAGCGGGAGTGGTGGTGCTTCGCCCGGAGCGCCTGCTTCTGGTGACTCGAGGCGGCCGACGGCTTGGGGGACTTGGTTGCCGGCAGGCCGGTGCTCGAGTCGCCGCCGCCGAACAGGAGGAGGGGGGTGCCGACCACCACGGCGAGCAGCAGCGCCGTACTCGATGCCGCCGCCGCGATCCGGCGGCGGCGACGCGACCGTGCGCCGCGGTGCACTCCGTCGAGCGACACCAGGTCGCCCGGCAGCCCGCGACGCGGGTCCGTGAGGGTGTCGCGCAGGTCGCGCTCTAGCTGATCCACTGTTCCTCCTGCTCGCCACGTTGGTCCGTGATCGCCGAGACCGCGCGCAGCTTGGCCAGCGCCTTGAACGTCTGGCTCTTGACCGTCCCCGTGGAGCAGCCGAGCACGGCTGCGGTCTCCGCCTCGGAGAGGTCCTCGTAGTAGCGCAGCGCGATGACCGCGCGCTGCCGAGGGGGCAGCGTGGTCAGGGCGGCCCACAGGTCGCGGTCGCGCCCGGGCCGGTCGGCGTACGGCGTGTCCGGTGTCTCGGCCACCAGCCGCTCGCGCTTGGTGCGCCGCCAGAGGCTGACGTGGCGGTTGACGATGGCCCGGCGGACGTATCCCTCGGGGTCGTCCTTGCGCAGGATCCGCGGCCAGGCGAGCAGGGTGCGCTCGAGCGCGTCCTGCACCAGGTCGGCGGCCAGGTGGGGGTCGCCGGTGAGCACGTGCGCGAAACGCAGCAGCTCGCGCATCCGCCCTCGGGCGAACGCGTCGAACTCCTCTCGCTCCCGCTCGTCCACGGCCGCCTCCGGCTGCGTGCCCTTGCACCTGTCGTGCCGGGCCCGGTTGACCCGATCATCCCCCAGGACGCGCGGCGCGGGCGGGAGGTTGCCCGCGGACCTGCCCCTCCTCGCCGAGCGCTCCCGACCTGCCGGGCCGGACCGCCTCCGGCCGGCGTGTCTGCGGCGCTCGGGGACGTCGGGATAATGGAGTGATGCGGCTGACCGACTTCTGGGAGCGGATGCACCTCGTGTTCGGGGCCCGCGCCGAGTTCCTCGTGGCGGACCAGGTGCTGGCCGAGCTCGGCAACCGCACGCCGGCCCAGGCGCTGGCCGCGGGCGAACCCACCAAGGACGTGTGGCGCGCGGTCTGCGAGGGCATGGAGGTGCCAGTCCAGCACCGCTGACGAGGGAGTGCGCCGTGGCCGAGCCAGACCGTCGCGGCGCGGGCGACGCCGAGCGGGAGACCCTGATCGTCGACACGCTGGTGGACGCGTTCGCCGACCTGATGAAGGCCGACGAGACCGCGTTCCGGGTCAAGTTCCGCAAGATGGCGGCCGACCCGTTCGCGTTCTACCGGGGCAGCGCATGCCTGTTCTATGCGGACATGGCCGAGCTGGACGACGACTGGGCCGACGAGCGGACCTCGCGGGTGTGGATCCAGGGCGACCTGCACGCCGAGAACTTCGGCACCTACATGGACGGCGAGGGCAAGCTCGTCTTCGACGTCAACGACTTCGACGAGGCCTACCTCGGGCACTTCGGCTGGGACCTGCGCCGGTTCGTGGCCAGTGTGGCCCTGATGGGCTGGCAGAAGGCGCTGCCCGAGCGGTCGATCGACGAGCTGTGCGCGACGTACCTGCGCGCGTACGTCGATCAGGTTCACCAGTTCGTCGAGTCCGACCGCGACCACGAGTGGTCGCTGCGGCTGGACACCGCGCAGGGTGCGGTGCGCAAGGCGCTGCAGCAGGCCCAGCTGTCGACCCGGATCGACCTGCTCGAGGGCAAGACGGTCGTCGAGGACTACCAGCGGCGGTTCCGTCAGGACGGGTCGACCAGGGAGCTGGGCCGACGGGAGCGCAAGCGGGTCGAGCAGGCGTATGAGCGCTACCTCGACACCATCCCGGAGTCCAAGCGGCTCGGCTCGATCAGCTACGAGCTCAAGGACGTCGTGGCCACGAAGGGCTTCGGGATCGGCAGCGCGGGCCTCCCGGCGTACAACCTGCTCGTCGAGGGCCACACGCAGGCGCTGGAGAACGACGTGGTGCTCTCGATGAAGCAGGGCAACGTTGCTGCGCCGAGCCGGGTGGTGGACGACTCGCGGGCGAGCGGCTACTTCCACCACCACGGGCACCGCACCGCGGTGTCGCAGTCGGCGTTGCAGGCCCACGCCGACCCGTGGCTCGGCTGGGCGGAGATCGACGGGACGGGGTACGTCGTGGCGGAGGTGTCGCCGTACGAGGCAGACCTGGACTGGAGCGAGCTCTCGGAACCCTCCGACATCACGCCGGTCGTCGAGCAGCTCGGCTGGGCCACGGCAAAGGTGCACTGCGTGTCCGACCGTGACGAGGCCGACACGCCGCTGGTCGACTTCCAGACCGAGGAAGCGGTCGCTGCCGTGATCGGGGACCAGGTCGAGGCGTTCGTCGCCGACCTGGTGACGTTCGGGCGGGAGTACGCCGAGCGGGCGCGCGCCGACCACCGGCTCTTCGTCGACGCCTTCCGCGGTGGCCGGGTCCCGCACGTCCAGGCAGTCTGACGGCTCCCCCCATCCTCAAGATCACCACTTTCCGCCGATCTTGAGACGCCGGACAGGGTCGGATCGGCTGACCTGCCTCAAGATCCGCACATCGCCTGTTGATCTTGAGAGCTGCTGCTGCGTGGGGCTGGCCGGGTCGCCTCAAGATCGCCTGCGGCGAGCCGTTCCCCACAACCGGGTCGCCACGGCGTGTCGGAATTGCTTCGAACACGTGTTCGGGTAGCGTCCACATGGTCACGTCGTCCACAGACCGGTCCCGGTCCGGAGGTTGTGTCCGACCCCGGCCCTAGGTTTGCCCGTCGTGAGCACCAAGAACAGCAAGTCCGGCA
>JAVEDG010000341.1 GCA_030841245.1 Actinomycetota bacterium | reverse complement strand
CCTGGTCTCCCTGGTCTACGGCTTCACCGAGGCGGCCAGGGCCAAGAACCCGGCCAACCCCAACGACACGGCCGTCCAGGGCTGGGGCTCGGTCCCGACGCTCACCTACTTGCTTCTCGCGGCCGTGCTGCTCGTCGCGTTCGTGTGGTGGGAGACACGGGCCAAGAACCCGATGCTTCCGCTTCGGGTCGTCCTCGACCGCAACCGAGGCGGCTCCTACCTGCTCTTCCTCCTGGTCGGTGCCGGCTTGTTCGCGATGTTCCTCTTCCTGACCTACTACTTCCAGGTCAACCTGCACTACAGCCCGCTGAAGGCCGGCTTCGCGTTCCTCCCCTTCAGCGCCGGCATCATCCTGACAGCGGGCGTGGTGGCGCAGATCCTGCCGAAGTTCGGGCCGAGGCCGCTGATGATCATCGGTCTGGTGATGGCGGTCCTCGGGATGCTGTGGCTGACCCAGATCACCGCGGACACGAGCTACTGGACGCACGTCCTGCCGGCCGAGGTGCTCATGAGCGTCGGGCTCGCGGGCGTTTTCATCCCCGCCTCCAGCACCGCGTTGCTCGGGGTGGGTCATCACGATGCGGGAGTGGCCAGCGCGGTGCTCAACACCTCGCAGCAGATCGGCGGGTCGCTGGGCACAGCGTTGCTCAACACCCTGTTCGCGGGCGCGGTGACGAGCTACCTCGCGGCCCACGCGACCAGCCCGGCCCAGACGGCCCAGCTGGTGCCCTCGGCACTGATCCACGGCTACCACGTGTCGTTCTTCTGGGGCGCGGTGCTGCTCTTCGGGGCACTGGTCGTGGCCGTCACGGTGGTCCGGGCGAAGAAGGACGACATCCCTACCCCCGAAGAGGCGGCGGCGATCGCCGTCTGACCCGGTCGGTCAGGTGGAGCGGGCGGCCAGCATCCGGCGGAGCTGGTCGGCCCGCTCCTGCACGGTCGAGCGCACGATGGCCGAGATCCCGTCCTGCCGCGCGGCCGCCAGGAGCTGGGCCAGGCCGGTCTCGTCGATCCCGATGAGCGGGAACAGCACCGCGGTCCGGCCCAGCGCCGCCAGCATCCCGACCTTCGACAGCTCCTCCATGGCGGCTGCATAGCGCTCGACGTACGGCGCGAGGACCTCGGCCTGACCCGGCTGCCAGAACGCCGCCTGGAACTCGCCCAGCATCCCCATCGGGACGCCCCGGCCGTCGAGCACCGCCGCCCATGCCGCCGCCTTGGCCGCAGCGTCCGGTTGAGCCGCCTCCACCAGCACCACCCGCGCGGCCGCGTCCGGGTCCGGGTCCCGGGCCGTCAGTGAGTCGACGGCGTCCCGGTCGAGCCGGCCCAACGACGCCCCCCGGGTCAGTACCCGCCAGCACAGGTCCACGTCGTCGCCGGCCAGGCGGTGCATCTCGGCCAGCTGCTCGGCCGTCGTCGCCGTGCGGGACAGGGCGCGTACGGCGATCGGGCCGCGTGACGCGTCGCGCTCAGCGACGGCGAGGGCGGTGTCGGCCACCGTCTCGAGCAGCCCGCTCTGCTCGGTGTCGGGTGCCCAGAACATCGCAGCCTGCACCGCGAGCATCAGGAAGGGCTCGACGACCGAGTCGTCCGCCTCTCGGCGCAAGACCGCATCGGCACAGCGCACGAAGTCCGCCGCCGTGACCGTCGCGAGGGTCAACCCGTCCCAGACCGTCTGCACGGCGACCGTCCGGGAGATCGCCTTCGGGAGCCGGCCGGCGGATTCGACCAGCGCGACCAGGTTGTCCTTGTCCGGTCGCACCCCGGCGAAGGTGAGGTCGTTGTCGTTCACCAGCAGCAGCGTCGCGGCCGGGCCGTCGGTCGGCACCGCGGCCGAGCCGCCCAAGACCGTCACCGGCACCTGCTCACGCAGCTCGAGGTCTCCTGCGTCGGTGCCGTCGTACACGCCGACGTCGAGCCGGTGCGGCCGCGCAGTGGTGCCTTCGGGCGGCTGCACCAGGAGCTCGTAGCCCTCGGGTCCCTGGCGCAGCGACAGCTCGTCGGTGCCGGCGGTCTCGAGCCAGCCGAGCACCCAGTCCCGCAGGTCACACCCGCTGGCCCCCTCGATCTCGGCGATCAGGTCGTCCAGCGTCGCGTTCCCCCATGCGTACCGGACGAAGTAGCTGCGCAGCCCGGCGAGGAACACGTCCTCGCCGACATAGGCCACGAGCTGCTTGAGGGTGCTCGCCCCCTTGCAGTAGGTGATGGCGTCGAACCCCGCAGCCGCCTCCGCCACGTCGGCGACGTCCCGCCGGATCGGGTGAGTGCTCGGCGCCCGGTCGGCGCGGTAGCCGGCCACCTTCGACAGAGCGAGGAAGGAGGCCCACTTGTCGGTGAACTCGGTGGCCGCCGAGCAGGCCCAGTTCGCGGCCCACTCCGCGAACGCCTCGTTGAGCCACAGGTCGTCCCACCACCGCATGGTCACGATGTCGCCGAACCACATGTGCGCCATCTCGTGCAGCAGCGTGGACGCGCGCACCTCGCGCTCGCTGTACGTCGGGTCGTTGCGGAACAGCAGCGAGTCGCCCCAGGTCACGCACCCGTAGTTCTCCATCGCGCCACCGAGGCCCGGGACGAAGACCTGGTCGTAGCGCGCCTGCGGGAACGGCATGCCGAAACGCTCGCCGAAGT
>JAVEDG010000310.1 GCA_030841245.1 Actinomycetota bacterium | reverse complement strand
CGGTGGCCGTCCGACCGACCGGGCGATCGGCCGGGCCGCGGTCGGCGTCGCCGGGCACGCCCTCGTCCGCCGGGCCGACCTCGAGGTCGACCGGGCTGGGAGAAGGGGCGTCGGCCATGGGCCACTCCGTTGTCCTGAGCGTGGACAACGAGTCTACCGGGCGGGGGTGCGCGGGCCCGGTTCAGACGGTGAGCAGCGTGTGCAGCTCGACGCCGGTGCCGGCGAGCCGCGCACGGCCGTCCAGGAAGCCGAGCTCGAGCAGCACCGCGGCCCCGGCGACGTCGGCACCGGCGCGCCGGACCAGCTCGATGGCCGCACTGAGTGTGCCGCCGGTTGCGAGGACGTCGTCGACGACGAAGACCTGGTCGTGCGCCTGCAGCCCGTCGGCCGGGATCTCGAGGGTTGCCTCGCCGTACTCCAGTGCGTAGGAGGCCGCCAACGTGGCGCCGGGCAGCTTGCCGCTCTTGCGCACCGGCACCAGCCCGACTCCGAGCCGGTAGGCGACCGGTGCTGCCAGGATGAAACCTCTCGCCTCGATGCCGGCTACCTTCGTCACGGGGCTGCCCCCCGGACCCGTTCTCGCCAGCTCGGTGATGCCGTCCACGACCCGGGCGAAGGCCGTCGCGTCGGCGAGCAGCGGTGCGATGTCCTTGAAGACGATGCCCGGCTTGGGGAAGTCCGCGACGTCGCGGATCAGGTCGAGCAGGTCCTGGTCCGGAGCGGTCCGACCGTCGGTCACCGTCGCTTCTTGGACCGGTTCTTGTTGCCGCGCTTGGGCTGGCTGCGCTGAGGTGGCCGGCGAGCCCCGGAGGCACGTGCGGCGCCACCGGACGTGCGGGCACCGGTGGCGGCCGGCTGCGGCTCGTCGACCGCCTCGACCTCCTCGGCGCTCGTCGACTCGTCGACGTCCTCGGCCTGCGACCGGTCGCGCCGGCTGCCCCGCGCCGGGGCACCGGCGCGTGCCGACACCCGGCGGGCGAGGGCCTGGAAGCCTGGCTCTCGCTCCTTGAGCTGGGCGAGCAACGGCGTGGCGATGAAGATCGAGGAGTAGGTCCCCGTCGCGACACCGATGAACAGCGCGAGCGCGAGGTCCTTGAGCGGACCCTGCCCGAGCAGCGCAGCGCCGGCGAAAAGGATCGCCCCGATCGGCAGCAGCGCGATGATCGAGGTGTTGATCGACCGGACCAGCGTCTGGTTGACCGCGAGGTTGGCGGCCTGGCTGTAGGTCATCCGGCTGCCGCCCAGCAGCCCGGCGGTGTTCTCGCGCACCTTGTCGAACACCACGACGGTGTCGTAGAGGGAGTAACCGAGGATCGTCAGGAAGCCGATCACTGTTGCTGGAGTGACCTCGAAACCGACCAGCGAGTAGATGCCGACGGTGATGAGCAGGTCGTGGATCAGCGCGATCATCGCGGCCACGGCCATCTTCCACTCGAAGTACAGCGAGAGGAAGATCATCACCAGCACGATGAAGATGATCAGGGCTCGCAGCGCCTTGTGCGAGATGTCGGACCCCCAGCTCGGCCCGATGAACTGCGTGCTCACGTCCGCGCGGGGGATGTTGAAGCGCTTCGCCAGGTCGGTCTGGATCGTCTCGAGCTGGTTCGACGTGAGCTTCTCGGTCTGGGCGCGGACGCTGTCCGTGCCCACGGTCTGCACCGTGACCTCGCCGCCGATCGTGTTGTTCACGACGTCGAGCACCGAGGACTGCGTGGCGCTGGGGGCGTTGTTGACCTGGAACTCGGCGCCACCCTTGAACTCGATGCCGAGGGTGAGCTGGCGGGTGAGCAGGGAGGCCAGCGACACCAGCAGCACGACCGCGGAGATGACGTACCACCGGTTGCGCCGACCGACGAAGTCGTAGGAGACCTCGCCCCGGTAGAGGCGGGCGCCCATCGATCCCACGCGGGACATCAGGCCTCCTTGGTGCGGGTCGCGGTGCCGGGCTGTGCCTGCCGCCGACGGGTCGATGGTGCCAGCAGGGTGCGCCGGGCGGCGCCCAACCGGTCCGGCGCGAGGCCGGACCAGCGCGACCCGCCGCCGTAGAACTTGGTCCGGGCCAGCAGCGTCATCAACGGCTTGGTGAACAGGAAGACCACGACGATGTCGATGATGGTGGTCAGCCCCAGAGTGAAGGCGAAGCCACGGACGCTGCCGACCGAGAGCAGGTACAGGACCGCGGCGGCCAGCAGCGACACCGAGTCCGCCGCGACGATGGTGCGCCGGGCCCGGGCCCAGCCGTTCTCGACCGCGACCCGCAGGGTCCTCCCGTCCCTGACCTCGTCACGCAACCGCTCGAAGTAGACGACGAAGGAGTCGGCGGTGATCCCGATGGCCACGATCAGGCCCGCGATGCCCGCCAGGCTGAGCCGGAAGCCGAGCTGCCAGCCGAGCAGCACCACCGCGCCGTAGTTGAGCACCGCGGCCACGGCCAGGCTGGCGATGGTGACCAACCCCAGCCCGCGGTAGTAGAGCAGGGAGTAGAGCACCACGAGGAACAGGCCGATGGCGCCGGCCACCAGGCCGGCGTGCAGCTGGTTGCCGCCGAGCGTCGCCGAGACCTGCTGGACCTCACCGGGGTCGAACGTGAGCGGCAGCGCGCCGTACTTGAGCACGTTCGCCAGGTTCTGGGCTTCCTGCTGGGTGAAGTTGCCAGTGATGCGGGCGTTGCCGTCGGTGATCGCCACCTGGGTGGTCGGCGCCGACACGACCAGGCCGTCGAGCACGATCCCGAACCGGTTCTGGTCGCCGGAGAGAGTGACCAGCCGCCGGGTGATGTCGCCGAACTTCTTGGTGCCGCTCCCCGTGAAGCTCAGGTCGACCTCCCAGCCGGGACCGACCGAGCCGTTGTTGTTCTCCAGGCCCGCGCTGGCGCTCTTGACGTCGGTGCCGAGCACCTCGGCCGGCCCGAGGATGTACTTCTCCCCGCCGGTCTCCAGGCACGTCACGAGCGGCTTGGTCGGGTTGTCGGCGCCGGGCTTGCGCAGCTCCTGCTGCAGCTGGCGCTTCTTCGAGCAGTCCAGGGCGGCGAACTCCTGCTCGAGCTGCGGCGTGAGCAGCGCCGTCGGGTCGGTGCTGGTGGGGCTCGGCGTGCTGGTCGGGCTGGGTGAGGGGGACGTCGAGCCGTCCGCGCGCAGCCCACGGGGGATCATCCCGCCGTTGGTCGTGGTGCTCGGCGACGGCGATGCCTTCTTCTTCGTGGTGGGAGTCGTCACGCTCGATGTCGGCGAGGAGGTGGGCGACGGGGTGGAGGTCGGTGCCGGAGTGCCCGCCGCGGCCAACAGCACGGGGCGGAACCTCAGCTCCGCGGTCTGCTTGACGGTGTCCAGGATGTTCTTGTCCTGGCTGCCGGGCAGCGAGATCACGATGCTGTTCCCGGCCGTGGCCACCTCCGGCTCCGAGACACCGAAGGCGTCGACCCGCTGCCGGATGATCGACACCGCCTGGTTGAGCGCGTCCTTGGTGATCTTGCCGGTCTCACCCTTGGCCACCCGAGGGGTGAGGATGACGCTGGTGCCGCCCTCGAGGTCCAGCCCGAGCCGCGGGCTGTACTTGTCGGCCACCGTCAGGCTGTGCCCGTTCTGGCTGGCCGGCGCGACGAGCAGCACCAGCCCGTAGATCACGGCGGTCAGCGCCACCAGCGCGAGCAGCGTTCGCCCGGGTCTGCTCGCGGTCGGAGTTGCCACGTCGTCGAATCTCCCCTGGTTTCCTCGGTCGATGACCTACGTCGTACGGCGGGCGCGCGCCTACTCGACGCGCCGCGACTCGTCGTCGGCGCTCGCCAGCGGTTCCACAGGTTCGGCGGTCGGCTCGTCCTCGCCCGGTACCCCGGTCGGCACGACCCGGGCGATGGCCTGCCTGGCCCAGCGCACCGACACTCCCGGCGACACCTCGAGCACCACCGCATCGTCCTCAACAGACGAGACCGTGCCGAAGAGCCCGGATCCGGTCATCACCTGCATGCCGGGACGCAGCTCGCTCTGCATCTGCGCCGAGGCCTGCTGTCGCTTGCGCGCGGGGCGCAGGGCCAGGAGGTAGAAGCCACCGATGATCAGGACGAACGGGAGCAGCGTGCCGATGCTCTTCACAGGGGTACAGGTCCTTCCACAGGGGGACATCCGTGACGGGGACGTCCGGCGCAGGCGGCGTCAGCCGGGCCGCGCGGGAGTCTACCTGGCCTGGGACCCGGTTGCGTCGCTGTCCCGCTCCTGCGCGGCGTCGTCGGCACTCTCGGCGGGCTCGAACAGGTCCGGCAGCGGCAGCGCGGCCAGACCGCGCGGCGGCGCCAGCCCGAGGTGGGCCCACGCGGCCGGGGTCGCGACGCGCCCCCGGGGGGTCCGGGCGAGCAGGCCGGCTCGCACCAGGAAGGGCTCGGCCACCTCCTCGACCGTCTCCCGCTCCTCCCCGACGGCGACGGCCAAAGTGGACAGCCCGACCGGGCCGCCACCGAACCTGGCAACCAGCGCGTGCAGCACCCCCCGGTCGAGGCGGTCGAGCCCCGACTCGTCGACCTCGTAGACCTGCAGGGCGGCTCGAGCGGTGTCGAGGGTGATCGCGCCGTCCGCCTTGACCTGCGAGTAGTCGCGGACCCGGCGCAGCAGCCGGTTGGCGATGCGCGGTGTCCCGCGTGAGCGCCCGGCGATCTCGGCACCCCCGTCGGCTGCGAGCGGGAGGTCGAGCAGGTCGGCCGAGCGGCGCAGGATCGCCTCGAGCTCGGCCGGCTCGTAGAAGTCGAGGTGTCCGGTGAAGCCGAAGCGGTCCCGCAGCGGGCCCGGGAGCAGGCCGGCCCGGGTGGTGGCGCCGACCAGCGTGAACGGCGGGATCTCGAGCGGGATGGCGACCGCGCCGGGGCCCTTGCCCACCACCACGTCGACCCGGAAGTCCTCCATGGCCATGTAGAGCATCTCCTCGGCCGGGCGTGCCATCCGGTGGATCTCGTCGAGGAAGAGCACCTCCCCCTCGCCCAGGCCGGAGAGGATGGCCGCCAGGTCGCCGGCGTGCTGGATGGCGGGGCCGCTGGTCACGCGCAGCGGCGCCTGCATCTCCGCAGCGATGATCATGGCCATCGTGGTCTTGCCGAGCCCGGGTGGACCGGAGAGCAGCACGTGGTCGGGCACCCGGCCCCGCCGCCGGGCGGCCTCGAGGACCAGCCCGAGCTGTTCGCGGACCCTGTCCTGGCCGATCAGCTCGTCGAGCGTGCGTGGCCGCAGGGACGCGTCGACGGCGCGCTCGTCGGGGTCGGCGGGGTCCCCGGCCGGGCTGACCAGCCGCTCCTGCGGGGTCATGCCCGGCTCAGCGAGCGCAGGGCCGAGCGCAGCAGGTCGGCGATGTCCGGCTCCCCGCCCGCAGCGATCGCCTCCTCGGCCGGGCCACCGCCACGGATCACCGCCTCGTCGGCCTCCCGCGCGGACCAGCCGAGTCCGAGCAGGGCGGCGTGCAGCTGCTCGCGCCAGGCCGCGGGCGAGCCGGCACGCTGTGCCCCGCGGTCGGCGTGGCTGGGCGGGCCCAGCCGGTCCTTGAGCTCGAGCACGATCCGCTGGGCACCCTTGCGCCCGATGCCCGGCACCAGGGTGAGCGCGGCCAGGTCCTCGCCCGCGACCGCCCGGCGCAGCGCGTCGGGCGCATGGACGGCGAGCATGGCCTGCGCCAGCCTCGGCCCCACGCCGCTCGCCGTCTGCAGCAGCTCGAAGACCGGGCGCTCGTCCTCGTCGGCGAAGCCGTAGAGCGTCAACGACTCCTCGCGTACGACGAGGGAGGTGGCCAGCCGGGCCCCTTCTCCCACCCGCAGCCCTGCCAGGGTGCCGGGCGTGCACTGCAACGCCAGGCCGACGCCGCCCACCTCGAGGACCGCCGCGTCGGGACCCAGCGCGCTCACCCGGCCGTGCACGAACGCGATCATCCGCGGCCTCCCGTCGCGGCCAGCGCCGCCTCGATGCGGGCGGTGGCACCGCCGCGCCACATGTGACAGATCGCCAGGCCGAGCGCATCGGCCGCGTCGGCGGGCGTCGGCGGGGCGGCGAGCCGCAGGATGCGGGTGACCATCGCGGTCACCTGTGCCTTGTCGGCCCGGCCGCTGCCCGTGACCGCCGCCTTCATCTCGCTCGGCGTGTGCAGGGCGACCGGGAGCCCGTGCCGGGCAGCGACCAGGATCGCCACGGCGCTCGCCTGTGCGGTGCCCATGACGGTGCGCACGTTGTGCTGGCTGAACACCCGCTCCACCGCGACCGCCTCCGGGCGGTGGGTGGCGATGAACGCCTCGAGCGCCAGGTCGAGCTCGAGCAGGCGGGTCCCGATGCCCGCGTCGGCACGCGTCCGGACGACGTCGACGGCGACCAGGGCGGGAGCCCGTCCCGGCACCCCCTCGACCACGCCGAGGCCACACCTGGTCAGCCCCGGATCGACCCCCAGCACCCGCACGGCGTACCGCCTCCCGGTCCGAACACCTGTTCGGACGTCAGGCTAGCCGGGCGCTACGCCACAACCCGGTCGCGACGCGCCGGGGGCCGGCAGTCCGGGCCGTCAGCCACACACCGCGACGTGATCCCTTGCTGCCTCCACCCCCCTTTTGCTGTTGATCATGCAGGACCTGGCCGCTCCCCCGCGCCCCCCACCCTCCGACGTCCACGGCAGACTGCGGTCAACGTGGGTTGACAACGGATCAGAAGTCAACCTATGTTGACCCGCATGACCGACACCACACCAGGCACCGCCGCCACGCACGACGCCGTCGCGCAGGCCACCGGGCAGGACCCCCGGGCCGGGTTGCGGGCTGTCGCCGCACTGCGCCGGCTCGCCGACCAGCTCGAGGCACTGCAGGTGAGCAACGCGCGCGCCCTGGGCTGGTCCTGGGACGCGATCGGCGCACTGCTCGGCGTCAGCAAGCAGGCGGTGCACAAGAAGCACGCCAGGCGAGCACGCCGCGTCGGGCGTGGGGGGGCGTGACATGTTCGAGCGTTTCACCAACCAGGCACGCGCTGCCGTCGTCGCGGCCCAGTTCGAGGCCCGCACGCACGGCCACCACTGGATCGGGACCGAGCACCTGCTGATCGCCGTGCTCGCCGACCGCGACTCCGCGGTCTCGGGCGCGATGCGCGCTCTCGGGCTCACGGTGGAGAACGTGCGGTGCGGGGTGCTCACCGAGCTCAGGCCCGGGCCGGGTGACGACAGCGAGGCGTTACGGGCCTTCGGCATCGACCTGGACACGGTCCGGGCACGGGTGGAGGAGCGGTTCGAGCCCGGCGCACTGGACCGTGGCCGGGTGGACCAGCCCGTCGCCGCGAGGGGCCGGCTCCGTCGGGCGCTGCGCCGCCGGGCGCGGCGTTGCGCGGACCCGGGCTCCGGCCACCTGCGCTTCACGGCACGGGCGAAGAAGTCGCTCGAGCTGGCGCTGCGCGAGGCGATCGCCGTGCCCAGCACGGAGATCCGGGTGGAGCACCTGGTGCTCGGGCTGATGCGCACCGAGGGTCTCGCGGCCCGGGTGGTCGCCGCCCTCGGTGTCCCGCCCGACGACGTAAGACGTGCGGTGCTCGAGCTCGGCGAGGCGGCCTGACGCCGCGGCCCCCGAGGCTCAGCCCACGGCCTCCATGACCTCGTCGCTGACGTCGTAGTTGGCCCAGACGTTCTGCACGTCGTCGGAGTCCTCCAACGCGTCGATGAGCCGGAACACTTTCCTCGCGCCGTCCTCGTCGAGGGGCACGTTGACCGAGGGCAGGAACGACGCCTCGGCCGAGTCGTAGTCGAGCCCGGCGTCGACCAGCGCCGAGCGGACCGCCACCAGGTCGGTGGCCTCCGAGACGACCTCGAACGCCTCGTCGAGGTCGTTGACCTCCTCCGCCCCCGCCTCGAGGACCGCGAGCAGCACGTCGTCCTCGGTCATTCCGGGGGTCTTCGGGACGATCACGACGCCCTTGCGGTTGAACAGGTAGGACACCGACCCTGGGTCGGCCATCGTCCCGCCGTTGCGGGTCAGCGCGATCCGTACTTCGGACGCGGCGCGGTTGCGGTTGTCGGTGAGGCACTCGACGAGGATCGCGACGCCGTTCGGCCCGTATCCCTCGTACATGATCGTCTGGTACTCGGCGCCGCCCGCCTCGACACCGGACCCACGCTTGACCGCCCGGTCGATGTTGTCGTTGGGGACCGAGGACTTCTTCGCCTTCTGGACCGCGTCGTAGAGCGTGGGGTTGCCGGCCAGGTCTCCCCCGCCGGTGCGTGCGGCGACCTCGATGTTCTTGATCAGCTTGGCGAACATCTTGCCCCGACGGGCGTCGACGACGGCCTTCTTGTGCTTGGTGGTGGCCCACTTGGAGTGGCCGCTCATGGTTGGTCCCTCACGTCTGACGGTCGATCACGATCCGCACGAACATCTCGTGGACCCGGCCGTCACCCGTCACCTCCGGGTGGAACGACGTGGCCAGCAGCGAGCCCTGGCGGACGGCGACGATCCTACCCGCGGCCTCGCCGCCCTCGACCCGGGCGAGCACCTCGACGCCCGCGCCGACCTCCTCGACCCACGGGGCCCGGATGAACACCCCATGCATCGGGCCGCCCTCGACGCCGGTCACCTTCACGTCGCCCTCGAACGAGGCGACCTGGCGGCCGAAGGCGTTGCGCCGCACCGTCATGTCGATCCCGCCCAACGTCTCCTGGTCCGGCGGTGCGTCCAGGACGCGATCCGCCAGCAGGATCATCCCCGCGCACGAGCCGTACGCCGGCAGCCCCGCCCGCAGGGCCGCCCGCAGCGGGTCGCGGACCCCGAAGGCACGGGCCAGCTTGTCCATCGTCGTCGACTCGCCGCCAGGCAGCACGATGCCGTCGAGCCCTTCGAGCTCCTCGGGGCGCCGCACCGGGCGGCTGCTCGCGCCGGCCCGGTCCAGCGCGATCAGGTGCTCGCGCCCGTCGCCCTGCAGGGCGAGCACACCGATCGTGGGGGCGGAGGTCACGGGGGAAGCCTAGGGACCGACGGCCGAACGCTGCGCCGGTGGCGTCAGCCGGCGGGCCGGCACTCCGGCAGCGGTGCGCCCTCACAGCAGGTGACCGTCTTCTGCTTGCAGCCCGGGCAGAGCCAGCGGCTGGCGATCGGGTCGTAGCTCGTCTCGCAGTGCAGGCACTCGACGCCGGAGCCGTCCCGCACCGGGGTGTCCGCAGGGGCCGGCGGTGCCCCGGTCGAGGTGGTCCCGGTCGAGGTGCTGATCCCGGTCACCCGGGCGACGGTACGCCGAGCCAGGCCGCGCTCCGTGACGCCACGCGGAACCCCCGAGAGCTGCGAACACGCCCAGGAATCCCCGTCGAACCCGGGCATGTCTGCAGCGCTCCGCGTGGTGCTTCGCCGACGGCACCGGACCCGCCGTCTTGGCTCGGGTCAGAGCGGCCGGGATGAGATGGAGGTCACGAGTGCTCGCCGCCGGTCGGCGCGCCGCCGTTGCGGCCGACGTCAGAACTGGCCAGGACAGAACGGGCAGTCAACGGTGATCACCGTTGTCCGCCTCCCACCGTCGACGGTCGAGCTCGATAGCTGACCCAGCAACACAAACGTGACTGCAGAGACTGATGCGACAGCATCTGCCGCTTCAGCGATCACTCCGGTCACGCTTGTGTTGCTCAGTCAGATGGGACGCGGCCAACGACGAGCAACCCCCGCCCCCTCCGTCGTCCTAGCTGCCCTAACCCCAGCCACCCACGGCGGGTCAGCACCGCAACCGCGAGCCAGCCCCACCTGCCTCCGTCGTCCTAGCTGCCCTAACCCCAGCCACGAACGACGGGGAGTGGGTGACCAGACCGCCGACTGCTACCAACCGCGCTCGGCCAGCCGGTGGGAGACCGGCAGGTCGTCGACGTTGATCCCGACCATCGCCTCACCGAGGCCGCGAGAGACCTTGGCGAGCATGTCCGGGTCGTCGAAGAACGTGGTGGCCTTGACGATCGCCTCGGCCCGCTGAGCCGGGTTGCCGGACTTGAAGATCCCGGACCCGACGAAGACACCTTCCGCGCCGAGCTGCATCATCATCGCCGCGTCGGCCGGGGTGGCGATCCCTCCGGCGGTGAAGAGGACCACCGGCAGCTTGCCCTGCTCCGCGACCTCCTTGACCAGGTCGTACGGCGCCTGCAGCTCTTTCGCCGCGACGTAGAGCTCGTCCTCGCTCATCGAGGTGAGCCGGCGGATCTCGCCGCCGATCTGCCGCATGTGGGTCGTCGCGTTGGACACGTCGCCGGTCCCCGCCTCGCCCTTGGAGCGGATCATGGCCGCACCCTCGGTAAGCCGCCGGAGCGCTTCGCCGAGGTTGGTCGCACCACAGACGAAGGGCACCGTGAAGGCCCACTTGTCGATGTGGTTGGCGTAGTCGGCCGGGGTGAGCACCTCGGACTCGTCGACGTAGTCGACGCCGAGCGCTTGCAGCACCTGCGCCTCGACGAAGTGCCCGATGCGGGCCTTGGCCATCACCGGGATCGAGACCGCCGAGATGATGCCGTCGATCATGTCGGGGTCGCTCATCCGCGAGACCCCGCCCTGGGCGCGGATGTCGGCCGGCACGCGCTCGAGGGCCATCACGGCGACCGCGCCGGCGTCCTCCGCGATCTTGGCCTGCTCGACGGTGACGACGTCCATGATCACGCCGCCCTTGAGCATCTCGGCCATGCCGCGCTTGACGCGGGCGGTGCCCGTCGTGGCTGTCGGGCCGCTCACCTGGCTGGACACGGTGGAACCTCACTCTGATCGACTGGGCACGCCGCTCATCGTGGCGTCACCACCATGGTAGGCCCGCGCGGCGAGACGGTGGCCCGTCCCGCTGGCCGCGAGAGGCCGGCCCCGAGGCCCGCAGGGACAGGTCGCCCATGGGTCAAGGGACAAGTCGGGCCAGCGGTCAGCCGGCCCCGACCGGCGTCTTGCGGTCCACCAGCGCGATCCACAGCTGCCCGGCGGCGAAGGACATCCGGTGGCGGTGCTTGCCGTGCCCGAACCAGTAGCGCGTCGGCTCCCAGCGCTTCGACCTCGACCAGGTGCCGTAGAAGACCCTTCCGTCGCGGAAGTACATCGCCCTGCCCTTGCCGAGGGTGTGCGAGCGCGGCGTGTTGTTGCCGAGCACGTCGTGGAAGACCGACGCGCTGATGTTCACGCGCTGCACGACGAGCGTCGTGGGGCCGAGCCGGTAGCCGTTGCCGTCGTTGTCCTTCGCCCCGTCCATCGACAGCAGCCACCGCCCGTGCTTGGGCGACCAGTAGCCGTCCACCCGGGTGAACGGGTAGCTGATCTTGACGTGGCGGACCCGGTGTCCGCGCATCGGTCTCGGGCCGAAGCTGTAGCCCACGCGTCGGGGCCGCGAGACGTGGTGGACCCGTTTGCGCAGGGTGTGGAACCGGCCGATGACGTTGTACGGCGCCGGTCGCGCCCCCGACCGGTAGTAGCCGTACCCGCTCGCGTCGTTGGACGCGAGGCGCAGCGCGGAGCGGGACAGGTTGTCCAGCAGCTTGCGCTGGGCACCCGAGAAGAACAGCCCCACCCTGCCGTACTGGCGCAGCAGCTCGATGTCGGTGATCCGAGCGCTCCGCACCGGACCGACATGGCGGGGGTACTTGCTGGAGTAGATGGCGGCCAACCGGGTGGCGCCACCCTCGACCTGCTCGATATAGACCACATCGGCCTGGCGCAGCCCGAGCTGCGGGTGCCCCGAATGGGTGTTGTCGATCTTGACGGCGTAGACCGGTCCGTTGGGCCTGTGCCACCGACCCGACAGCAGGGACCGCTGCGGCTTCTTCGGCTTGTGCTTCGGCTTCGGCTTCGGGCTCGGAGAGGTCGTGGTCGGTGCCGGACTGGTCCGGTGGACGGCTTTCGTCGGCGTCGGGCTGTCCGAGCAGCCCGCGACCACGAGACACGCGCTGAGCGCCACGATGATTACCCGCATTGTCACAGTACGACGGTAGATGCTGGCCCCTCCGCCGCCTGGAGCAGGGCCTCGGGCGGCGTGTCGTCCATCTCGAAGCTGGCCGGCCAGCCCGCGCGACCGGCCAGGCGCAGGAAGCGGACGATCCACTTGCGGCGGACCACCCGGGCCGCGCGTACGGCCTCGTTGTGGAAGCGGCGGGACAGCTCGACCCGACGGCAGGCCGAGGCGAGCTCCGCCACCAGCTCGCGACCTGCCGGGTCGCGCAACAGCTCGGGCGGGATCTCCGCCCCGAGGGCCGCCCGCAGGGCCGCGGTCAGGTCGCTCTCGGCCAGCTCACGTTCCGCCCGGGCGGCCTCCCTGGCATCGCCGGCCGCGCCCGCCAGCAGCAGGCTGGAGGCGGGGTCCAGCCGGCCCGAGGTCGCGACCTGCAGGGCCACCGACGCGCGGCGGACCAGCTGTGCGTCCAGCGCGTTGCTGGCCCCCTCGG
>JAVEDG010000307.1 GCA_030841245.1 Actinomycetota bacterium | reverse complement strand
AAGACCGGCTTGCCCGAGCGGTCGGCGACCCGGCCCAGGGCGGCGACGATCCGGTCGACGTCGTCACCGGTCAGCACGCAGAAGCAGGCGAGGACCGCATCGACCGCTGCGTCGTCTGCGACGGCGGCGAGACAGCGGTCGAACAGCGTCGGATCGCTCATCACGGTCGCGGTGACGTCTACTGGGTTGGCGGTCGAGCCGAAAGCGGGGACGACCTCGGCCAGGGCGGCGGTCGTCGGCGGCGACAGCTCGGCCAGCTGGAGTGACGTGATGTCGACGGCGTCGGCTGCGAGGATGCCCGACCCGCCGCTGGTCGTGACGACGGCGACCCGGTTGCCGCCCGGCCGGCGCGGTTGCTCGAACGCGTCGCCGAGGTCGAGCAGCTCGTCGACATCGCGGGCCCGGGCGATGTGCAGCTGCCGGAGAACGTCGTCCACGACGCGGTCGCTTGCGGCGAGCGCTCCGGTGTGTGAGGCGGCGGCTCTCGCTCCGGCCGCGCTGGAGCCGGCCTTGAGCAGTGCGACCGGCCTCCCGGCGTCGGCGAGCCGGCGCAGCCCGGGGCCGTCGGCCAGCGACTCGGCGTACCCGAGCAGCCCGGTGCAGCCGGGCAGCACCGCCATCGCCTCGAGCACCTCGATGGTGCCGACGTCCGCCTCGTTGCCGGTGTTGACCACCCAGCCGAGGCCGAGACCACGGGCCAGCGCGAGACTGACCGCGCCGTAGCCGAGCGCGCCGCTCTGGGTCACGAACCCGATCGAGCCGCTGCGCATCGGCACGTCGTCGGCGCCGAACAGCGGGGAGAACGAGGACACCTGGCCGTTCGCGAAGCCGACTGTGCCGATGCAGTTGGGCCCGACGACTCGTACGCCGCCGGTGCGCCCACGGTGTATGACCTCGTCCTGCAGCTTGGCTCCGTCGTCGCCCGCCTCCGCGAAACCGGACGACATCACCACGGCGACCGGCACCTGCGCGGCGGCGCAGTCGTCGATGGCGTCGGGCACGCGTTCGGCCGCCACCATGACGAGGGCCAGGTCGACCGGGCCTGGCGCATCGCGGATGCTGGGGTAGGTCTCGAGCCCCAGGACGGTCCCACCGCGCGGGTTGACCGGCAGGATCCGCCCGCCGTAGCCGTACCGCTGCAGGAACTGCACCGGCAGCCGACCCAACGCCCCCTCCCGCTCGGTGGCGCCGATCACCGCGATCGACCGCGCGTCCCACAGCACCGACAGCGGGCTGTCGGACCGGTCGCTCATGATGCTCACGAACCCGTCTCGGTGGCGCTGCTCATGTTGTTCGCGAAACTGTCACACGCTCGTTTCGACCGTCAACAACCCGCCACACCCACCCCGCCTTCCCCCAACCCTCCGCACACTTCCTCAACGGCGAAATGGAGGGGGCGATGAGGGGGCGCACATGGGGGCGCGGGTCTGGGTCAGTGCTCGACGAGGGAGCGGGTCAGGTAGACCAGGGTCACGAACGTGCGGTGCAGGCGCAGCGGGTCGTCGTCGGTGACCTCGACGGTGCGCGGGCCGACCCGGCGTACGTCGCGGACCCAGGTGGCCTGCTCGGCCATGTCGGGACTGGTGAAGTCGACCGACAGCGTGGCCGGCAGCTCGATCGCAGGGGCGGTGATCTGGTCGAGCCGGCTCAGCGCGTCGGTGACGCCGGCCGCGATCCGCTCCCGGGCGGCGGTGGGGTGCAGGTGGTGCGCGGCGTAGCGGTTCAGGGACCGCTTGACCTCCACCGCGACGATCCCCGGGCAGAACGGCTCGGCCTCCGGCCCGACGTTCTGGTCGCCGGTGACGACAGCGACAGGTACGCCGTGGTGCTGGGCGACCAGCGCGTTCAGGCCAGACTCTGCGGCCAGGGTCCTGTTGATCCGCACATCCGCGATCGCCCTCGGGTTGAAGGTGTGCGAGAGCACTCCCGGTGTCGGGGCAGCGGCGTGGTAGCCCAGGAAGAGCACCGCGTCGAACGAGGAGTCCAGGCCCTCCATCATGTAGAGCGGCTTGAACTTGCCGGAGAGGTAGCTCGCGGACGGCGGCAGCGTCGACGGGTCGAGGTTGCGCATCACGGAGTGTGCGTCGTTCACGACGATGTCGGTCGCGCCGGCTGCGACGGCGGCGTCGAGCGCTGCGTCGACCTCGCCGAGCAGCAGCCGACGGCCCATCGCGTAGTCGTGACCGCCCTCGATGCACTGGTCCCAGTCGACGATGCCCGCGACGCCTTCCATGTCGACCGACACGAAGACCTTCACCGGCGTGCTCCCTTCGGTCTCGACCTAGCGGCAGACGAAAATGCCGACCTGGCTGGTGAACCGGAACGCTCCCTCGGACTCGACCACGGCCCGGACCCGCCGCTCGGCCGCGGTCATGAAGTCGGTCCAGCTGACGCCGTCGGGCAGCGCCGGCTCCTCGAAGGCCCTGAAGCTGTCGACGAACGCCACGACCGGCTCGGCCACGGGGACGATGTTCTGCCGGTCGAACACCAAGACGTCGACGTCGTCGAACTCCGCCTCGAGGAGGGACGCGTCGCCGAGGGTGAACGAGTCGTCGCCCGACCCGGCGCGGGGACGAGTCCCCAGCTCGGCGCGCAAGTCGTCGGCGAGCCGCGTGAACTCCAGCTTGTCGTCGGCACCGTTGGTGCTGGCGAGGACGACCCCACCCGGTCGAACCACGCGGCGGAGCTCGCGGACCGCCGTCGGGATGTCGGGCACGTGGTACAGCATGTGCATCGCGAGTGCCGCGTCGACGTCGGCGTCGGCCACGGGCAGCGACTGGATGTCCGCGACGACCTCCGGCCGCATCCCCGGCGACAGGTCGAGCGGTACGACGTGCAGGTCCGGCCGGTCAGCGCGGATCCGAGCCGTGTACATGCCGAGACCCCAGCCGATGTCGAGAACCGGGCCAGTGACCTCGCGCAGCGCCTCGACCGCGCGTCCGGGCAGGTCGACCCGGTCCTGCTGATAGTCGTAGATCGAGAACCGCGCTGCCAGGGGACGTTGCTCGCCGTACGCCCGTTGTGTGATCGTCGCCCGGTCGGTGAACACTCGCCACACCCTAGGGGCGCACTGGGGCCCCCGATGCCTTCCGCCCGGCGGCTCGTGAAGTCGACTGGCGCAATCTGGCTGCTTCCGAGGGTCGACAGGCGCAACCTGGCTGCTCCAGCGGCCGATCTGCAGCCACCGTGCGCCAGTCGACGGGGAAGGGCCGCCATTTCGCGCCAGTCGCCGGGTTGCCGGCGATGAGTTGTCGGCGCTCGGTCGGTCAGACAGGGTGAGGACAGCGTGAGACACGGTGCCGATACGCCGATCGGCGCCGACTCGAGACACGGAGGACCGGTCATGCCCAACCTGACGCCATGCCTGTGGTTCGACACCGAGGGGGAGGACGCGGCCAAGCTGTACACGTCGCTGTTCCCGAACTCGAAGATCACCGATGTCTCCTACTACGGCGAGGCAGGTCCGCGACCTGCCGGCACGGTGCTGACGGTCGCCTTCGAGCTCGACGGCCGCCCGTTCCAGGCGCTCAACGGCGGGCCCGAGTACGTGTTCACAGAGGCGATCTCGCTGTCCATCGACTGCGCCGACCAGGACGAGGTCGACTACTACTGGGACAACCTCGCTGCCGGTGGTGAGGAGGGTCCCTGCGGATGGCTGAAGGACCGGTTCGGGCTGTCCTGGCAGGTGGTTCCCCGCCGGCTGGTCGAGCTGCTGCAGGACTCCGACCAGGGGCGGGCGCAGCGGGCGATGGCGGCCATGCTCGGCATGAAGAAGATCGTCGTCGCCGAGGTGGAGCAGGCTGCGGACGCGACATAGTTCGTCAGCCGCCGGATTCTGGGCGCCAGGTCGCGCAGGGCGCTGCGTCCGCAGCTTCGTCGCGCAGCTGCTCACCGGTCGGAGTCCGACCTGCTCAGTAGGCTCGGACCGTGCGGCGCCTGGTGGGCACAGAGGTCGGTGTCGTCGTCGCGTTCCTGGCAGCCACCCTCGTCGCGTACGTCGGTCTGGCGGTGTGCGTCTCCGGCCGGCACCGGTTCGTCGGGGCCTTTGTCCTGATCCTCGGCGTGTGGTCGATGGTCCAGGCACCTGTCGTGCACGATCGCCTGCACATCGAGCGTGGGGAGCGGCCGCACGCGGTGTGGGGCAAGGACGACCGCAGGAAGCCGCGGTGGTGGCGCGGTCAGAGCCGCCCGTAGGCCCGCGGGGCGCGCAGTGGGCGAGGAACACCAGCACCTCGGCCAGCGCGTGGGCGTCATCGTCGAAGCCCGAGCTGCGCCACGACACGTTCTAGGTCTAGCTCGCACGAGTGCAGCTCGCCGTGGTCGCTGCTATGGACGACCAGGTCGAATGCGTTGGACGCGGCGGCAGCCACGCTGACAGCATCGGCGCGATGCGCCAGGAGGAGATCTGGGACGTCGACGCGGCCCAGCGCTACGACACGCCGGGCTCCGGCATGTTCGCGCCGGAGGTGCTGGGGCCTGCGGTCGACCGTCTCGCCGACCTCGCCGGCGACGGCCGGGCCCTCGAGCTCGCGATCGGGACCGGCCGCGTGGCCGTTCCGCTGGCGCAGCGCGGCGTTCCCGTCACCGGCATCGAGCTGTCCGCCCCGATGGTCGATCAGCTCCGGACCAAGGTGGACGAGCAGACCATTCCCGTGGTCATGGGCGACATGGCCTCCGTCCAGGCGCCGGGGGAGTACACCCTCGTCTACCTCGTCTTCAACACGATCTCGAACCTGCAGAGCCAGGCCGAGCAGGTCGCCTGCTTCCGCAACGCGGCCCGTCACCTGAGCGCCGGCGGCCGGTTCGTGATCGAGCTGTGGGTGCCTGAGCTGCGGGCGCTGCCGCCGGGCCGGCAGGCGACCGTGTTCCATTCCGAGCCCGGGTACATCGGGCTCGACACCTACGACGTCCTGGCGCAGCGCGTCGTCTCGCACCACTTCCACTTCGATGAGGGCAAGCAGGCGCAGCTGTACCGCAGCCCGCACCGCTACATATGGCCCGGCGAGCTCGACCTCATGGCGCAGCTGGCCGGGTTCGAGCTGGAGGCCAGGCACGCCGACTGGAGCGGGTCCGAGTTCACCTCCGAGTCCCCGTCACACGTGTCGGTCTACCGCCTTCCGACCACGCCGTAGGCGGCTCGCACGGGCTAGTGGCCGAACGCCTCCTCGAGCCACCACGAGCCGTGGCCGCGAGTCACCTTGGCGTCGACCACGAGCGGACGGTCGCGCGGGCCGTCCAACCACTCCCGTACGCCGTGCAGGTCGGCCGGGTCGCGCACGGTGACGGCGTGGCAGCCGAAGCCTCGCCCGATCGCCGCGATGTCGGCCTCGGGGAAGGTGACCGTGTCGAGCGGCTCCGAGCCCGAGCCGAAGTGGTGCACCTCCGCGCCGTACGCCGCGTCGTTGTAGAACACGACGACCATAGGCAGCCTGAGCCGCACCACGGTGTCGAGCTCGGCGATGCTCATCAGCCCGCCGCCGTCGCCGAGGGCCGCGACAGGCAGCCGGTCGGGCCGGGCCAGCGCCGCTCCGATCGTGGTCGACAACCCGAGGCCGATCGACTGGAACGCCTGCGTGAAGCACATGCCGTTCTCGTCCGGCACCGAGAGGAACATCGCCGGCCAGCCCATGAAGTTGCCCGAGTCGATCCCGATGATCCGCTCCGCGGGCAGGAGGTCGTCGAGGGCGATGGTCAGGGTCCGCGGGTCGATCAGGCCGTCGCCGCTCTCGTCGTCGTACGGGACATCGCGCCAGCGCAGCTCGGCGTGCAGCCGTTGCGCGACCTCGACCGTGCGGGAGCCCTCGGCACGGTGTCCGCGCTCGTGCAGCACCGCCCGAGCCGCGGCCGCGACGGCCGCGACGTCGCCGACGACACCGACGTCGACCGGCCGGTTGGCACCGAGTGCGTCGTCGTCGAGGTCGACCTGGGCGACCATCGCGTCGGGGCCGATCAGCGTGCCGTGGCGCATGGTCCACATGTTCAGGGCGCAGCCCCAGCCGACGACGAGGTCGGCGCCGCTGATCAGCTCGGCCGCGAGCGGAGACGCGAAGCCGCCCGACACGTCGAGCGACCAGGGATGCCCGTGGAAGAGCCCATTGGCGACGGCCGAGGTCGCGAGCAGTGCCCCGCAGTCGGCGGCGAGGTCGACCAGCGCGTCGCGGGCGTGTGGCGCGCGCGCACCCCGCCCGGCGACGAACACCGGCCGTCGGGACTCGGCGATGAGGTCGGCGAGCGCGTCGACGGTGGCCGGGTCCGGTGCCGGAGCACGTGGTGGCTCCGGGACCTCCGGAACGTCTGTCGCGCCGGTCATCGCCGCCTGGACCTCGAGGGGCAGGTTGAGCACGACGGTCCGGCGGTCGTCGCGGGCGGTCCGGAAGGCGGCGACGGCCTCGGCGACGGCGGCGTCGGCACTCGTCGTACGCGCCGACCGTGCGCCGACCGCGGTGGCGAGCGCGGGCTGGTCGACGTAGAAGTTCGAGTCCGGCGAGGTGGCCTCGGCGGCGAGCACGACGAGGGGCGTGCGGCTCTTGGCCGCCTCCGTCAGCCCGGTCATCACGTTGGTCAGGCCCGGGCCCTGGTGCACGGTGACGACTCCGACCTCGCCGCTGACCCGCGCGTAGGCATCGGCCATGGTGACCGCGCCGCCCTCGTGCCGGGCCGCGACGAAGCGGGCGCCGCCGGCGACCAGCGCGTTGGTCACGTGGAAGTTGCCGCTGCCGACGACGCCGAACACCTGCCGTACGCCGAGTGAGGCAAGGGCCCCCCCGACTGCCTCGGCGACCGTTGTTGTCATGTCGCAGGTCTAGCGCTCGACGAGGGCGAGGACCCGGGTGGGGCTGCCGGAGCCGCCGACGATCGGCAGCGGCGCCGTGAGGAGGACCGCACCGGTCGGCGGCAGCTGGGCGAGGTTCTGCAGCTGGGTCAGGCCGTACTTGCCGGCGCCGAGCACGAAGGTGTGACAGGGGAACGCCGGGTCGAAGGAGTGCGCCGTGCCGGCGTCGGTGCCGACGGTCTCTACGCCGAGGCCGATGACCGGCGCCTCGTCCGCCAGCCAGGTGGCGCACTCGACCGAGATGCCGGGCGTGTGCGGGCCGGTCTCGTCGGCGTTGAGGAACTGCGCCTGGTCGTGGGAGCGGGTGTCCCAGCCGGTGCGGTAGAGCAGCCAGCCGCCGTCGGGCAGGTCGCCGTGCTCGCGGGTCCAGGCCCTGACGTGGTCGATCTCGAGCAGGAAGTCGGGGCTCTTGCCGACCTCGTCGCTGAAGTCGAGCACGACGGCGGGTGCTATGAGCTTTCGCAGCGCGACCTGGGAGACGTCGGCGCCCTCGCGGTCCTTGCCAGTGACCCAGTGGATCGGCGCATCGAGATGGGTCCCGGTGTGCTCGCCGGTGTGGATGTCGTTCCAGTACCAGCCCGGCCCGCGGTCGTCGTATCTGCTGATCTCCTCGAGCCGGAACGGGATCGTGTTCGCGAACGGCGGCGGCAGCTGCAGGACCGGCGTCGTCTCCGACAGCGGGGCCGTCAGGTCGACGATCTCGACACTGCCGTCGGCGAGTGCCGACAACACGTTCGGCAGTACCGGCATGTGGTCCTCCTGGGAGCTGGGCGGGGGAACGGCTCACGACGTACGACGGAGTGCGCCCGACCATCCGACCCCGCCGGTGATCGTCCGCGCAAGTCCCTGCCTTTTGGTCAGCCGATCGGGCGCCAGCGCTGGTGTCTGGTCCCGGCCCGGCCGCCGGTCCGCACCAGCTCGAGCCGCGGTCGTGGCCCGTCGGTACGGCCTGCCTGCGGGCGCCGGCTGCCCGCCTTGAACGGGTCGGGCCATTCGGCGGCCGGTCCGACGTAGCCCTGCTCGGCGGCCGCGTGCAGGGTCCACAGCGGGTCGTAGAGGTGCGCCCGCCCGACTGCGCATAGGTCGGCGCGGCCGGCGAGGATCAGTGAGTTCACGTCGTCGTACGACGAGATGGCGCCCACCGCGATCGTGGCGATGCCGACCTGGTTGCGGATCCGGTCGGCGAAGGGCGTCTGGTACGAACGCCCGTACGCCGGGCGCTCCTCGGGCGTCACCTGACCCGTCGACACGTCGATCGCGTCGGCCCCGTGCGCGGCGAACGCGTCGGCGATGCCGACCGAGTCCTCCGCGTCGATGCCGCCGTCGACCCAGTCGGTCGCCGAGATGCGCACCGACATCGGCTTCTCGGCCGGCCAGACGTCTCGGATGGCGTCGAACACCTCCAGCGGGAACCGCAGCCCGCCGGCCAGGTCGCCGCCGTACGCGTCGGTGCGGTTGTTGGTGACCGGCGAGATGAACGACGACAGCAGGTAGCCGTGCGCGCAGTGCAGCTCGAGGAGGTCGAAGCCGGCGCGCGATCCCATCTGCGCCGACGCGACGAACTGGTCGCGGATCTCGCCCAGGTCGGCGACGGTCAGCTCGCGCGGCACCTGGTTGCGCGCGGCGTACGGCAGCGGCGACGGCCCGACGACCTCCCAGTTCCCTTCCGGCAGCGGCTCATCGATGCCTTCCCACATCAGCTTGGTGGACCCCTTGCGACCGGAGTGGCCGAGCTGCAGCCCGATCGCCGCGGTGGTGTGTGAGTGCACGAAGTCGACGATGCGCGTGTACGCCGCCTCGTGCTCCGGCTCGTAGAGCCCGGTGCAGCCGGGCGAGATGCGGCCGGGCGAGGACACGCAGACCATCTCGGTCATGACCAGCCCGGCCCCGCCCAGCGCCTTGCTGCCGAGGTGGGTGAGGTGGAAGTCGTTCGGCAGCCCGTCGACGGCGGAGTACATGTCCATCGGCGAGCAGACGACGCGGTTCTTCAGCTCGAGCCCGCGCAGCCGGAACGGCTGGAACATCGGCGGCCGTACGCCGCTGCCGGGAGCAGTCACGCCGCGGCGCACCTCGTGGTCGGCGAACCACTCGTCGACCGCGGCGACGAACTCCGGGTCGCGCAGCCGCAGGTTGTCATAGGTCACCCGGCGGCTGCGGGTCATGATGTTGAAGGCGAACTGCATGGGCTCCTGGTGGACGTACTGCCCGAGGTTCTCGAACCACTCCAGGCTCGCCTGGGCGGCGCGCTGCGTCGACAGCACGACCGCCTTGCGCTCGGCCTCGTAGGCCCCGAGCGCCGCGTTGACGGTCGGCTCCTCGTGCAGGCACGCCGCGAGAGAGAGCGCGTCCTCCATGGCCAGCTTGGTGCCGGACCCGATGGAGAAGTGCGCGGTGTGCGCGGCGTCGCCGAGCACGACGACGTTGTCGTGCCGCCACGACTCGCAGCGCACGGTGGCAAAGCTGACCCACTTGGAGTTGTTCGCGTGCACCTCGTGGCCGCCGAGGATGTCGGCGAAAAGCTCACGGACCTTGGCGATCGAGTCGCCGTCGCTCTCGCCCGGGCCGAAACCGCGTGCCGAGAACACGTCGAAGCCGGCGCGCCGCCACACGTCCTCGTGCATCTCGACGATGAACGTGCTACCGGTCGCGTCGAACGGGTAGCCGTGGATCTGCATCACGCCGTACGGGGTCTCGGCGACGAAGAACTTGAACGCGTCGAACACCAGGTCGGTGCCCAGCCACATGTACTTGCAGCGGCGGGTCTCGATCTGCGGCCGGAACGTGTCGGCGTACTTGCTGCGCACGGCCGAGTTGACGCCGTCGCACGCGAGCACCAGGTCGTACGACGCGGCGAGCTCGTCGACCGGCGGCGCCTCGGTGCGGAAGTGGACCGTGACGCCGAGCTGCGCGCAACGCTGCTGGAGCAGCTCGAGCAGCCGGCGTCGGCTCATCGCGGCGAAGCCGTGCCCGCCGGAGGTGATGACCTGGCCACGGAAGTGCACGTCGATGTCGTCCCAGCGGGCGAACTCGGCCTGCATCGCGGCGAAGATGCCCGGGTCGGCGTGCTCGATGCCGCCGAGCGTCTCGTCGGAGAAAACCACGCCGAAGCCGAAGGTGTCGTCTGCCGCATTGCGCTCCCAGACGCTGATCTGGTGCGTCGCGTCGAGCGCCTTCGTGAGCGCGGCGAAGTACAGCCCGCCCGGCCCGCCCCCGATCACTGCGATCCGCACCCGACCTCCCAGCCCAGGAGAGACATCTCGCCCGACGCGAGCCGTCGCCACGAGGATATGGCGAGATCCTGACGATCGTCAACGTAACAGCAGAGACCTGCGCGGCCTCGTGACGCGCTCCCACGACTAGAGTCGATCATGCAGCCATTGGGTTATTTGGAGGTCGCGGTGCACGACCGGTAGGCACCCTTCGAGGGCAGGACCGCCCTCGAGTCGGGTGGCGCAGGCGGCCTGGGGCGTGCGATCTGCCAGGGGCTGGCGACCGAGAAGGGGTCGGTCGCCGTCGTCGACACCAACGCCGACGCCGTGGCCGAAACCGTCCGGACCATCGAGCGCATCGGTGCGCGCGCCAGTGGCCACGTCGTGGACGTGCGCGACCACGAGGCCGTGCAGGCGCTGATGCAGCGGGTGTACGACGAGCACGGCAGTCTCGACATCCTCATCGCCCTGGCCGGTGGCTCCTTGGGAACGCCGCGCGATCTCGACGACATCACGCCGGAGGACCTCGACCTCGTCGTCGACGTCAACGTCAAGGGGACGTTCCACTGTTGTCGCTCGGTGCTGCCGTTCATGTATCGAGCAAGGCGTGGCGCGATCGTCACGACTTCGTCGATCGGGGGCCGGCAGCCGTCGCCGGTCACCGGCGTGCCGTACGCCGCGTCGAAGGCCGCCATCGTCGGCATGACCAAGAAGCTGGCCAAGGAGGCCGGATCTCACGGCGTCCGGGTCAACTCGGTCGCGCCGGGGCTCTTCCTCACGGGTCGGTTGCAAGGCATGTTCGACGCGATGGAGGAGAGCGAGCGGCGCGACGTGCTCGACTCCATCCCGCTCGGCCGGGTGCCCGAGATCAGGGAGGCCGTCGACCCGGTGCTGTTCCTGGCCGGCGACGAGTCGTCGTACATCACCGGAGTCGTGCTCGACATCAACGGCGGCCGCTTCATGCCCCTGTAGGTGGTGGACGCCTGACGGATGGCTTGACGCAACCAAAGAGTTGCCTTAGGTTGGAACGCAACCAAACAGTTGCGATAGGAGCTGGACATGCCCATCCCGAACACGATCACCCGCACCCTCGACCTGGCCCACCCGCAGGAGAAGGTCTGGCGCGCTCTGTCCACCCTCGAGGGCCTCACCGGCTGGTTCGGCAACAAGGCCGAGGGCGAGGTCGCTCCCGGCCACGACGTACTCATGCGCTGGGAGCAGTTCGACGGGGAGCAGACACTGGCCATCAAGGTGGTCGACCCGATGTCGGTGCTGGCCTTCTGCTGGGGGATCAACGGTGCACCCGAGGGCGACCCGCGGCGGACGTACGTGGAGTTCGCTCTCGAGCCGACCTCGAGCGGCGCCCGGCTGACCGTCACGGAGAGCGGCTTCGCCCAGCTCCCGGACGAGTGGCTGGAGCAGAGCTATCAGGGCAACACCGAGGGTTGGCGGGCCGAGCTCGGCGAGCTCGTGGCATACCTCGATGCGGCCTGACCCCGAGGAGGTGTCGGCCGGCGTCTTCGCGGCGCTGGCCGACACCAACCGCAGGGCGATCCTCGCGGCGCTGGCCGAGCACGGACCGAGCACCGCGACCGACCTGTCCGGTCGGCTGTCGATGACCCGGCAGGGCATCGCCAAACACCTCGCGCTGCTCGCCGACGCGGGCATCGTCACCAGCGACGCCGGCGGCGGGCGCCGCGTGCTGTACCGGCACCGGTCGGAACCGATCAAGGTTGCGCAGTCCTACCTGGCTGCCCTCGCCGCCGACTGGGACGGCTCGCTAGACCGGCTCGCGGCCTTCCTGGACGACCCGCCCCGCTGACCCGCTAGCCGTCGTCTCGGCACAGGCAGAACGGGTGGCCGGCCGGGTCGAGAAGCACCCGGACGTTCTCTTGCGGCTGGTGCTCGGCGACCTTCGCTCCCAGAGCCACGGCCTCGGCGACGGCAGAATCGAGGTCGCCCACCTGGAAGTCGAAGTGCATCATCGGACGCTGCGCCCCGTCGACGGGCGGCCAAACCGGGGCTTGGTAGCCCGTCGCCTGCTGGAACACGACGAAGATGGAGCCCTGCGGAGCGGCAAGGATCGCCGTACCCGGTTCCTCGTGCCCGATGGGCCAGTCGAGCAGCCCGGAGTAGAACCTCGCCAGCGCGCCGGGGTCCGGTGCCTCGATGGCGGTTCCCCACCACATGCCCTGAGCTCGAGATTGCACGAGTGAACCTCTTTCGTGTCGGGTCTGCCGGGTGAAGGCGCGTTCGCTCACGCCGAGACGCGCTCAGCATGCTAGGTGCGGTTCCGGACGTTCACCGTCCGGTTCAAGATCACTTCCGGATGACCGCGTTGGAGCAATCTCAGACTGCATGTCCGAATGGATCCGGCACTATTCGACAGGTCAAGGGGCACGGTGACACCGTGCAAGCGACGGGGCTACGCGGAGGGTGGAAGCCCAGGTCGGGAGGCCAACAGAGGACGTGCGGCAATGCGAGGCCAGGGAGGGCGACACGATGCCGCTGCAAAGTGAGTTGATCGAGGCCGAGCGGGAGGG
>JAVEDG010000300.1 GCA_030841245.1 Actinomycetota bacterium | reverse complement strand
CACGACCCGGGCCGACGTCAACGGAGTCGTCCGGCGCCGCCTCGCCGCCCGCAAGGCGTCGTTCGCCCCGATGGACCAGGCAGTGGAGCAGACCGGCATGGAGTACGGCGGCATCACCCCGATCGGGCTGCCGCCGGACTGGCCGATCATCATCGACGCGGCGGTCGTCGCGAAGCCGCTCGTGGTCGTCGGGTCCGGCGTCCGGAGGTCCAAGATCGTGCTGCCCGGTGCCGCCCTGGCCGACCTCCCGGGTGCTGACGTGGTCGACGGGCTGGCTGCCCCGGCCGCCTGACCCGGGGCTACTCCCGGAAGCGCACCAGGCCCTCCTGCACAACCGACGTCACCAGCCGGCCGTCGCCGGCGAAGAGCCGGCCGGTGGCCAGCCCCCGCCCGCCGGACGCCGACGGCGACACCTGGTCGTAGAGCAGCCACTCGTCGGCCCGGAAGGCACGGTGGAACCACATCGCGTGGTCGAGCGAGGCGGGCTGCAGCCGAGGGTCGCCGATGTAGGTGCCGTGCGGGATCACGCTGGCCGAGAGCAGGGTCAGGTCGCTGGCGTAGGTGAGCACCGCCGCGTGCAGCGAGGGGTCGTCGCCGATCCGCCCAGAGGTGCGCAGCCACACCCGCGAGACGGCCGGGTGCTCGGGGTCGTGCAGCACGCCGCCGGTGCGCGAGTCACCGGCGTAGCGCACCTGCAGCGCCGACCACTCACGGTCCCACTCGTCGCGCGAGCGGCCGGAGAGCGTCGCGAGCAGGTCACCCAGCTCCGGGCACTCCTCGGGCGGGGGCGCGGAAGGCATCGCGTCCTGGTGCTCGAGGCCGGTCTCGGGGACCTGGAACGACGCCGACATGGAGAAGATCGCCCGACCGTGCTGGCGGGCAACCACTCGCCGGGAGCTGAACGACCGGCCGTCGCGGGTCCGCTCCACGTCGTACACGATCGGCACCGCCGTGTCGCCGGGAATCAGGAAGTAGGCGTGCAGCGAGTGCACCGCTCGCTGCTCGGGCACCGTGCGGGTCGCAGCGACCAGCGCCTGCCCGGCCACCTGGCCGCCGAAGACGCGCTGCAGCGCGGTGTCCGGCTGCCGGCCCCGGTAGAGCCCGTCCTCGATCGTCTCGAGGTCGAGCAGGGCCACGAGCTGGTCGATCGAGGAAGGCACCGGGTCATCGTGTCAGTCGGCTGACATGCCGCGCAGGCTCCCCTAGCGTGCCGATCATGAGGGTGGGACCGGTGGCGGTGAGCACGGTCACCCGCAACGGCTCCCTCATGCGCGTCGTGGCGGCCTATGCGTTGTTCGTCGCCTCCGAGTACGCCGTGTGGATCGCCGTCCTGGTGTTCGCGTTCGACCGCGGCGGCGCCAGGTCGGCTGGCCTGGTCGCCCTGGCCCAGCTGGTCCCCGCCGCGGTCGCCGCCCCGCTGGTCGCGACACTCGCCGACCGCCACCCGCCGACGACCTTGCTGCGCCTGGGCCTGGCGCTGCAGGGCCTCGCCACCGTCGGGACCGCGCTGGCGATCTGGGCCGGCCAGGCCCACCTCGCCTACGCCGCAGCGGTCTTCGCGTCCACGCTGGTGACGACCACCCGACCGGCGCAGGCGGCGCTGCTGCCCGCGCTGGCCCGCTCGGTCGACGAGCTGACCGCCGCCAACGTCGTCATCGGCTGGGTCGAGAGTGCGGGCATCGTCGCCGCCGGTCTCGGCATCGGGCTGCTGCTTGGCGCCTTCGACGTCGGCAGCGCGGTGCTGGCGGCAGGCCTGGCAGCACTCGCCGCGGCCGCCCTGGTCACCGGCCTGCGCACCCACCCCATCGGCGTCGCCGCCCAGGCAACGCCACGGGATCAGCTGGCCGAAGGTGCCCGGCTGCTCTTGCACTCCCGGCGGGCTCGGCTGCTCGTCGCCCTGCTCAGCGCAGAGGGCGTCGTGGCGGGGGCGCTGGACGTCTTCTTCGTGGTGCTCGCGATCGCTGTGCTCGACCAGAGCCAGGCGTGGGCGGGGTACCTGAACACGTTCTACGGGATCGGTGGGCTGCTCGCTGGTCCGGTCGCGATGACCTTGGTGGGGCGCAAGCTCGGGAGGCCGATCCTGCTCTCCGGCGGTGTGCTCGCGGCTGGTCTGCTGGCCGCGGCCTTCGCCCCGGGCCTGCCGACCACGGTGCTCGCCGTCCTCGCGATCGGCGTCGGGCGTTCGGTGTTCGACGTCGCCACCCGGGCTCTGCTTCAGCGCAGCGTCCCCGCCAACGTGATCGGCCGGGTGTTCGGCCTGGTCGAGGGGCTGTGGATGGCGGGGCTCGGTCTCGGCTCCGTCCTGGTCCCGCTGCTGGTCTCCTTCGCCGGCAACCGCGGCGCCCTGCTCGGCGTGTCCCTTGTGCTGCCGCTCGTCGGCCTCGTCGGTTGGCGCCCGCTGCGACGGCTCGACTCTGCGGTCACCGTCCCGGTCGTCGAGATCGCGCTGCTGCGCTCACTGCGGCTCTTCCGCGACCTGCCGGCGCCGACGCTCGAGGGCCTGGCCGCGTCGCTGCAGCGGGTGCCGCTCGAGCCCGGCGCCGTGGTCATCAGGGAGGGCGACGCCGGAGACCATTACTACGTCATCGCGGACGGGTCGCTGGCCATCTCGCGGCACGGCCGCCCGCTCGGCGTCCGCGGGCGCGGCGACGGGGTCGGCGAGATCGCCCTGCTGAACAACATCGCCCGTACGGCGACGGTGACCGTGACCGTGCCGACCGTCCTGTACGCGCTCGAGCGGGACGACTTCCTCGGCGCGGTAAGCCGCCACCCCAACACCTCGCGCACCGCCTCCGCGATCGCCGGGGAACGCCTGGTGGACCACGACCCCGAGTTCCAGAGCGACGACTAGCCCGGACAGCGCCCCCCGATGTGTTCTCGCCCGGTTAGCGTCGGGGTGTGCTCTCGCTGCTGCTGCGTCCCCGCTGGCTGGCCTGGCACGTCCTGCTCGTCCTGGTCCTGGTCGCGTTCACCTGGCTCGGCCGCTGGCAGCTCGACAGCTTCGAGCGGGCGCGCACCGGACCGGTGTCCACGGCGCACCCGGTCCCCCTCGACCGGGTGTTCACCCCCGGTCACCGACAGGGCGACGCCGCCGCGAACCGGGCCGTGGTGGTGCGCGGGGTGTACGACGCCGCCCACCAGCTGCTCGTCCCGCACCGAGAGCACGCCGGAGCGGACGGCCTGCTCGTGGTCACGCCCCTGCGCACGGACCGCGGCGTGCTGCCCGTCGTGCGGGGCTGGGTGCCGAGGCCCGGTGTCGCGGCCAGCAGGGTTCCCGGCGGACCGGTCACGGTGACCGGTGTGGTCGAGGCCTCCGAGAGCGAGGACGACAGCGCCGTCGACCCGCTCGCCGAGCTGCCCCGCGGCCAGGTGCCCTACGTGTCGAGCGTGCTGCTGCTCGACGCATGGCCCTACTCCCCGGATCGGCTCTACGACGGCTACCTGGTGGCGAGCCGCCAACAGCCGGTCGATCTCCCGGCGCCCGTGGCCGAGGTACCGCACACACCCAGCGGTGGCATCGCACCGTGGCGCAACCTGGCCTACGCACTGCAGTGGTGGCTGTTCGCGGGCGCCGCGGTGTTCTTCTGGTGGTCCGTGCTGCGCCGCGCCGCCCAGGACGAGGCGGAGGACGCCGTGGCGAGCCGCGACGACCAGCTCAGTCGCTCGGGGTGAGCTCCTGCTCGCGGGACAGCTGGCGCATGACGGCGCGCTCCGCGACGAACGACATGAACGGCACCGTGCCTGCGAGCAGCAGGAGCAGCGTGCGGGTCAGGGACCAGCGCAGCCGGTAGGCCAGCAGGAACGCCGTGACCAGGTAGACCATGTAGAGGTAGCCGTGCGCGGTCCCGAGGATGGCGACGAGCGTGTCGTCGTTGCCGAAGACCTGCTCGGGGATCGCCACGAACACCAGGCCGAGCAGCAGCACACCGGTGACGTAGGCCATCACGCGGTAGCGGATCAGCGTGCCGCGGGACAGGTGCTCCGCCCCTCGCCGTTCCTCAGTCACCGCAGCACACTAACCCGTGCGCCGCCGCCCGCCGCGGCGGCCGAGCCGGTCCGCAGTGGTCAGCCGGCGGACCGCAGCCAGGGGTCGCGGATGTCGAAGTAGCTCATGTCCTCCATCAAGGACATCTGCTCCTCGAACAGGGGGGCCAGCTCGGCAGGCGGCTCGGCCTGCTCACCCTCACGGGCCGACTTCTCGTCGGCGAAGTAGATCGCCATCGTGAAGCCGTCGGTGCCGTGCATGCCGACGACCCCGCCGAGCACGTCGGGGCGGAAGCCGGGGTGCTTGCTGATCTCGGCCTGCAGCTCACGGACCCGCGCCACGTCTCTGACGCGGCCCTGCATGATCTGCACGAAACCGGCCTGGTCCGAGCCCCCGCCGTCCATCAGGTCGACCTCGGAGCAGTCGTGGAACGTGACGTCGCCCGAGAACAGCTTGGACGTCTCCATCCACCAGTCGTGCTGCTCGGGTCGGTCGCTGTTGCGCCGCGCCGCATCCTCCGAGTCGAAGCGGACCATGGCCAGGTAGGTGCCGTCATCGGTGACGCCCGACGTGGTGCCCAGCCAGCCTGGTGAGCCGGGCGACAGCTCGGCGATCCACCGGTCGCCTGCCGCTTTGAGTGCGGCCGCGTCGTGTGTCTTGCCCTGGATGACCTGGACGAACATGGGGCCTCCCTTTCCGGACCCGGCCACGTCGGTCGGACCTCTACCCCTCGCACGCTAGGCCCGGTTGAGGGACGCGTCCACCGTCGCCGCTGGCGGCGGGACGGCTCAGATGCCCGAGGACCCTTGCTGGGCGGCGCCCGAGGTCGTGGAGGGGGCGGACTCGTGCGGCCGGTCGAACAAGCGCGGTCCGCGTCCAGGCAGCACGCTGAGGTCCGCGACCTGCACCGCGCGCAGGGACCCGGCCGCGCCGACCGCGACCACGTGCACCTCGGCGCCCTTATCGATGCCGGCGATCCCGTCACGGCGGGCGTTGACCAGCGTCCTGGCGGTGACGGAGTAGGTCTCGGTCACGCCGTCCGCGCTCCTGACCGTGAGGGAGCTGCTCGAGACGGCCGTCACGGCACCGCGCTGCAGGTGGATGGTCTGGTAGCCGCCACCGCGCTTCGGCACGACGAGGTCACCGCGGATCGGGCCGCCCATCAGGCCGAGCATCATGGGTCCACCCATCGGCGCACCCATGCCGCCGCGCCCGTGGCGCATCCCGCGGCCGTGGCCGAACAGGCGGCCGAACCCGCCCTCGGGGCCGCCGGAGGCCGTTGGGGTCGGCGACGGCGATCCGTCGGCCGCCATCGCGACCCCGGTGAACCCGGCGGCGAGCAACACGGCCACAGCGACGGCCGCGCCCACCAGCCGGCCCCGCCGTTGGCGGGTCGCAGGCCCGTCGGCCGGCTCCGGCTCCCCGGTCACGGCGGGCGTCGCTTCGGGTGTCACGTCCGGGTCGTCCATGCCAACCTCCTGCAGCAGCCCCGCGTCATCGTGGCCCAGCCACCTGTGAGGAGCCTGTGGACGCCGTCCCACGCGGCTGTGAGCCGACCGTCGGGGCCGGCAGCGGGAGCCGGACGGTGAAGGTGCTGCCCTGGCCAGGCGCGGTGGCGACATCGACCGTACCGCCGTGGGCCGCGACCAGGGCGGCGACGATGGACAGGCCAAGCCCGGTGCCGCCGGCGCCCCGGCTGCGCGACTGGTCGGCGCGGTAAAAGCGCTCGAACACCCGCCCGGCCTCGTCGGGCGCCAGCCCCGGACCCGCGTCGGCGACGGCGATGACCGCCCTCGCGGGTGCGTCCGGCGGGGCTTCGACCCCCACCGTGACGGTCACCGGGACTCCTTGGGGCGTGTGGGTGAGCGCGTTGGACATCAGGTTGGACACGACTTGGCGCAGTCGCGGCTCGTCGCCGAGGACGACCGGCGCATCCGCGGCCTCGAGGACGACGAGGTCGACCGAGCGGTCCGGCGCCAAGGTCGTGGCATCGTGCACCGCGTCGCGGGCGATGGCGAGCAGGTCCACCGGGTTGCGGGCCAACGGGCGCTGCTGGTCGAGCCGGGCGAGCAGCAGCAGGTCCTCGACGAGCAGACCCATCCGGGCCGCCTCGTCCTCCACCCGGCGCATCACCCGGTCGACGTCGGCGGGTTCGGGCACGGCGCCCTGCCGGTAGAGCTCGGCGAAGCCGCGTATCGAGGTCAGCGGCGTGCGCAGCTCGTGGGAGGCGTCGGCGACGAACCGCCGCATCCGGTCCTCGGAGGCCCGGGCGGCCGCCTCCGAGGCCTGACGAGACCGGAACGCCGACTCGATCTGGGCCAGCATGCCGTTGAGCGCCCGTGACAGCCGGCCGACCTCGGTGCGGCGGTCGCGCTCCGGTACCCGTTGCGACAGGTCACCCGCAGCGATCGACGCGGCGGTGTGCTCGACCTCGACCAGCGGCCGCAGGGAGGTGCGCACCACGACGTACGCGAGACCGCCGAGCAGGGCGAGCACGACCGCCCCGGCGAGCAGCTCGGCCACCACGAGCTGGTGGGTCGTGTTCTCGACATCGGCCAGCGAGACCGCGTGCACGACGAGCACCGGCTGGCCGGTGCTGGTGAGCACGGCGTTGCCGGTGACGACGACCCGCCAGTCCGGCCCGTGCCCGCGGGACGGCACCGTGAAGGGAGCCCTCCCGGCGGTGCGGATCTGCGCGGCCGTCAACGCAGGCGGTCGTACGTCGGTGTTGGTCCGGCCCCGCAGCCCCGTCCCGTTCGTCGCGGTGAAGCCGAAGTACTCGTCGCGGCTGGTCTCGAACGGGCCGTCGCCGGGACCGCCGAGGTCACCGGGCTGCGGCGCGCGGCGGGTGCTCGCGACGAGGTCCTTGTCGACCTGCTGCACGAGATAGCCGCGCAGCAGGGACGTGACGACTGCGCCGGTCGCGGTCAGGCCGACGGCGGCGAGCAGCACGAGGGCGACCACCAACGTGACCCGCAGCGGAGTCCGCTCCAGGACGTCGCGGGGCGAGGGGATTCTCACCCGCGCGGCACCCGCAGGACGTAGCCGACGCCGCGCAGCGTGTGCAGCAGCCGCGGCTCGGTGGTGTCGACCTTCCGGCGCAGGTAGGACACGTAGGACTCGACCACGTTGGCCTCTCCGCCGAAGTCGTAGTTCCAGACGTGGTCGAGGATCTGGGCCTTGCTCAGCACGCGGCCGGCGTTCTGCATGAAGTAGCGCAGCAGCTTGAACTCGGTCGGGGACAGCGCGACGTACTCTCCCGCCTTCCACACCTCGTGCGTGTCGTCGTCGAGCTCGACGTCGGCGAAGGTGAGGCGTGACGGGGTCGCGCCGGAGGTCCCCCGACCGTTGACGCGGCGCAGGACCGCCCGGATCCTGGCGATGATCTCCTCCAGGCTGAACGGCTTGGTGACGTAGTCGTCGCCGCCGAGCGTGAGCCCGGTGATCTTGTCCTCGGTCGCGTCGCGCGCCGTGAGGAACACGACCGGCGCGGTCAGCCCCTCCCCACGCATCCGCCGGACGACGGTGAAGCCGTCCATGTCGGGCATCATCACGTCGAGTACGACCAGGTCGGGGCGGAACCGGCGGGCCACCGCCAGCGCCTCCCGGCCGTCGGAGGCGGCGGCCACCTCGAAGCCGGCGAAGCGAAGACTCGCCGAGAGCAGCTCGAGGATGTTCGGCTCGTCGTCGACGACGAGCAGGCGCGCCTCGGGCGCGGCGGCCCCGCCCGGTCCGGCCACGGCAGTCATGCAGGAATCCTCCCACTCGCGACGCGCCGGCGAGCCGGCCCAGGACTTCAGGGTGGACGCCGGGCCTGCACCGTTGCTGGCGCGTCCCTGTGAGGTCGCTGTGAGGTGGTTCGGCCCGTCGATGTGGGTTAGGAAGGAAGCAACGACCGCTCACGAGAGGACCTACGACGTGGAGCAGCGCAGCATCGGGGGCCTGAAGGTCCCCGCCCTGGGGCTCGGCTGCATGGGAATGAGCGAGTTCTACGGCACCCCCGACGAGGTCGAGGCGACCGCCACGATCCACCGGGCACTCGACCTCGGCGTCACCATGCTCGACACCGCCGACATGTACGGCCCCTTCACCAACGAGGAGCTGGTCGGGCGGGCGATCGCCGGTCGGCGCGACGACGTCGTGCTGGCGACGAAGTTCGGCAACGAACGGCGCCCGGACGGCACTCGCCGGGTCAACGGGCGCGCCGAGTACGTCCGGTCCGCGTGTGATGCGTCGCTCGAGCGGCTCGGCGTCGACGTCATCGACCTCTACTACCAGCACCGGGTCGACCCCGACACGCCGGTCGAGGAGACCTGGGGGGCGATGAAGGAGCTCGTCGACGCCGGGAAGGTGCGCCACCTCGGCATCTCAGAGGCGGCGCCGGGCACGATCCGCCGGGCCCACAGCGTGCACCCGGTGACGGCCGTGCAGACGGAGTACTCACTGTGGACCCGCGACCCAGAGGAGAACGACGTGCTCGCGACCGTGCGCGAGCTGGGGATCGGCTTCGTTGCCTACTCCCCGCTGGGCCGGGGCTTCCTCTCCGGGCGGATCCGCAGCGTCGACGACCTCGAGCCGGACGACTTCCGTCGGCAGAACCCCCGGTTCCAGGGCGCCAACTTCGCGCGCAACCTCGAGCTGGTCCACAGGGTCGAGGAGATCGCCAAGGAGAAGTCGGTGACGGCGGGCCAGCTGGCGATCGCCTGGGTGCTGGCCCAGGGCGAGGACATCGTCCCCATCCCCGGCACCAAGCGGGTGCGCTACCTGGAGGAGAACGTCGCCGCTGCCGAGGTCGAGCTCAGCCGGGCGGACCTGGCGCGGCTCGACGAGGCCGCTCCCGTCGGCGCGACGGCGGGTGACCGCTATCCGGACATGTCCCCGGTGCACCGGTGAACCACGCTCAGTGAGGCGGCACCTCGCCGGCCCAGCCGGTGGTCGCTTGCACCCCCTCGGAGGAGACCAGCAGCCCGGCGTACCCCTCCAGCTTCTCCAGCCAGTCGAGTGCCGCCTCGCCGCGCACGAGAGCCGCGGTGGCGTAGACGTCTGCCCACATCAGCGACGGACCCGTCACCGTCACCGATCGCAGCGACTCCGGGGGGCGCCCGGTGGCGGGGTCGAGGACGTGGCCGCCGCGGTGCGCCGTGCCCGATGTCGCGACACCCCCGGCCGCGAGCTCGAGCACCGAGACCAGGTTCGCCGGGTCCCGAGGGTCCTCGATGCCGATCCGCCAGGGCGGCCGGGCGGCCGCGAGGTCCGCGGCCAGTGCGATGTCGCCGCCCGCGTTGAGGTAGTGGTCGACCCCGTCCAGCTCGTCCAGGCGTGCCGCGGCGCGCTCGACCGCCCAGCCCTTGACCAGCCCCGACGGGTCGAACCGACGCTGCTGCGGGTCGGCACCCGGGAGCCACGCGTCGAAGGCGCCGTCGGTGCGCTCCCTGGCCAGCTCGCAGAGGGCGGCGACCTCCTGGACGCCCGCGCCCGCGTCGGCCAGGGCCAGCTCGCCCGCGGCCACCAGGCTGACCGGGCTGCGGGGGCGATAGGTGCTGAAGACCATGTCGACCGATGCGAGCTCGCGGTAGACCTGGGCGACCCGGCGGGCGGCTTCGCCCGAGCCGGCCCGCGGACCGCGCAGGTGGATGCTCACCGGCATCCCCATCACCTGCTCCACCCAGGCGCGGCGCGGCGCGGCCGGGGTGGGCTCCGCGGTGGCCATGGTCAGAGGTTCGCCCGGTCCAGGGCCGACTGCAGCGACTGGTAGTAGCCCTCGCTGGTGATCGTGGCGCCCGAGATCGCGTCGATGTTGCCGCTCTGCCGGTCGACCACCTCCTGGCTGAGGATCGGCAGCGCGTAGGAGTTGATCTGCTCGTCGCGGAAGGTCCCCTGGGGGTACTGCACGGCCTCCGACTTGGTGATCTTGCCGCTGACGACCGTCAGCTGGACCTGGACCGGTCCCCACTGGGTGTTCGCCACGTCCCCGGTGAACGTGCCGGAGGCGCCGGCCGGGCTGGCAGTGGTGCTTGGCGTGTGGCGCGGTCGGTGCCCCGCCGTTGCGGTCGGGGTGGGGTCGGGCGTGCTGGTCGTCGGGTCGGTCAGGCCGCCGGACGTGCCGCCGAGCGCCGTGGTGCTGCCGCCGGGCCCCATCGTGCTCGTGTGGTAGGCGAAGAGCATGATCAGGCCCGACACGGTGGAGACGACGGCGACCACGATGCGGCGCATGTTCCGGGCTCCCTTCTTGTTGCAGGCGTGCTTCCCGCTGGCGTGCTTCTCGGAGGCACGGTCACCAGCTGAATCGTTCGAGGTGGATGCGTTCCGGCGGTACGCCGGTCGCCAGCGCCGTGTCACGCACGGCAGCCATCCAGTGGTCCGGCCCGCAGACGTACACGTCGTGCTCGGCGATGTCGGGCACGAGTGCCCGCAGCTCCTTCGCGTCGGTCGACCGTTGCCGGCCGGCGGGCAGCCAGGAGCCGCCCTTGCCGCGCCGTCCGGTCAGGTAGACCACACGGGCTCCGCGGTCCGCGGCCAGCCCGTCGAGCTCGGCCCGGAAGACCAGGTCATGCTCGGAGCGGGCCCGGTAGAGCAGCACGGCCTCCCCCGCGGCGTACGGCATCTCCTCGAGCAGTGCCCGCATCGGGGTGATGCCGATGCCCGCGGCGACCAGTGTCACCTTCGGGCTGGTGCGCACGGCGCCGGTGAGCCGCCCGTACGGCCCCTCGAGCATGGCGCGCGTCCCTGGTCGGAGGGCACGCAGGTCGCGGCTGCCGTCGCCGAGGTCCTTGACGGTGATCCGCAGCATCCGGGGGTGCGGGGCCGCCGAGATCGAGAACGGGTGCCCGCGCGACCAGCCCGGGCCGTCCAGGAACCGCCACACGAGGAACTGTCCCGCCCGTAGGCCGAGCCGGTCGAGGCGGTGGCCACGCAGGTGCAGCGAGATCACCCCGGGAGCCTCGTCGACGACCGCGGCCACCTCGACGCGGTGCCAGAGGCTGCGCCACAGCGGCCGGGCGACCCGGAACGTCAGGACCGCGCCGAGGACGGTGGCGTAAAGGGTCCACCAGTAGGCGCGTGCCATCGGCGAGCTGACGAAGTCGGCACCGGTCCAGATCTGGTGCGGCAGCGCGAGTCCCACGCCAAGGTAGGCGTAGAGGTGCAGCAGGTGCCAGGACTCGTAGCGCAGCCGGCGCCGGGCGAGCCGGACCGACGTCACCGCGACTCCCACCAGCAGGGTGGCGGCGGCCGCGGCGAGCAGCATCCCGGGGTAGGTGAGCACCAGGCTGACCAGCTCTGACACGACGCCGGTGTGCCCGGACGCGGCGTACCCGACCGTGATCAGCAGGACATGGACGAGCATCAGGCTGACCGAGCCGAACCCGGTGAGCCGGTGGAGCCGGGCGATGGAATCCTGCCCGAACGCCCGCTCGACCCACGGGACGCGGGCCATGCCGAGCACCTGGAGCAGGAGCAGGTCGGCGGCGAGCAGGCCGCTCAGCCGGCCGAGGGAGGTCACGGCGTCCGCCCCGCTGCGGGTCACCGTCTGCAGCTCGCCCCCGCGCAGCCACAGGGAGGTGACGACCGCCAGGCTCAGCCAGATCGCCCCGAGCGCCACCTCGCGCGGCCAGCGGGTCGCGGTGGGCGCAGGCAGCACCGGGCGGGTCCCGCCCCGGTGCGTGCCGGTGCGCCGCTCCTGCTGCATGGTCACCACCCGACTGTCGGCCCTCGACCTGGGTGCTTCCTGTGCGCCGCCTGAACCCCGCGTAAGAAGGCCGGGAGGACGACGGGCCGGCGCCGCGTTACCGTCAGTGTCGGTCCGGGCGAGGAGCAGACCACTCCTGACCGTGAGGAGAGCATGTGGAAGACAACGAGATCCGTCACACCATCGCGGCGCTCGTGGACGAGGAGCACCGGCTGCGCTCCGGGTCGCCGAGCGACGAGGAGCACGCGCGGCTGCGCGAGATCGAGGAGAACCTGGACCAGTGCTGGGACCTGCTGCGCCAGCGGGACGCGCTGCGCGAGGCGCATCTGAACCCCGGCGAGGGCAAGGCACGCCCGGTCGGTGAGGTCGAGGGCTACCTGCAGTAGACCCTGCTCTGCCGGCACCCCAGGAATGAGGCCGGCACGCCGCGGGTAGGACGTCCGTGGGTTCGAGCGCGTCGGGTGTTAGCAGCGCGAGGGCGCCCGCACGCACAAAGGCCCCTCCAAGTATGAGTTGGAGGGGCCCTGCGGGTTCCCGCCTCGACTCCCCGATCGCTCGGGTTCTCGACTCGCGAACCTCACATCCGTTCGGCGAGAGCTCGTGCTGGTCGACCTTCGGTTGCCCGACGCCGTCCTGCCCGTCCGAAGTCTCCTTCGGTGCAACTCCCGATCCCGGGTGCGTAGGGAGATTTCTAGTGCCTGCGCACACGGTGCGCAAGGCCGTTCAGCGGGATTTTTCGACGAGTTTCGTCGTCCCCAGGATGTCCACAAGAACGGCCGTGGTTGTCCCCCGCGAAGCCGTGTCGTCCACCGGTTGTCCACCGCTGCATCCACACCAAGACGGACTGCCTGTCCAGCATGTGGACCTCATGGATGAGCACCCATCCACCGGCGGCCCCGGGCCTCAGTTCAGCGGTTGCGCCGTGCTGTCCCGAACGACCAGCTCGGTGTCGAGCACCTGGTGGCGGGCCCGCGAGGGCGTCGACCCTTCCTGCGCACGCTCGATCGCGGTCATCAGGGTCTGCGCCGCGAGCCGGCCCTTCTCATGGGTCGGCTGGGCCACGGTGGTGAGGCTCGGCCGCAGCCGGCTGGCCAGCGGCGAGTCGTCGAAACCTGCGACCGACAGCGCACCGGGCACCGCGATGGTTCGGTCCTCGGCGGCGTGCAGCGCGCCGGCCGCCATCAGGTCCGACAGGGCGAGCAGGGCGGTCGGCCGGTCCGGCTGGTCGAGGAGGAGTCCGGCTGCCCGACGTCCCTCAACCTCACCGTTGACCGCCTCGTTGACGGCTCGCACCCGCACACCGGCCGGTCGAAGGGCGTCCAGCCAGCCCTTCATCCGCTCGCGCGGGACCAGGTGGACCGAGTCAGTGTCCGGCTCGTAGACCGTCTCGTACGGCGCGTTCATCCCCTGCGTCACGATGCCGACGTCGCGATGGCCGAGGTCGACCAGGTGCTGGGCCGCCGTCCTGGCGGCAATCCGGTCGTCGATGTTGATGCTCGGAATACCCGGCTCGGCGACCTGGTCGACGAAGACCAGCGGGAGGTCGCGCCGGCGCAGCCAGGCGAGGGCCGGCGAGTCGCCGTCGACGCTGTAGACGATCGCCCCGTCCAGCACCACGTCGCGGGCCGGGGTCAGGCCGCTTCCGCGAGGTGAGGACAGCAGCGTCATCGCGATGCCCGTGACCTCGAGCTCGCGGGCCACCGCGCCGAGGAACGTCGTCGCGATCTCGTCGGTGAAGGCATAGCTGAGCGAGTCGGTCAGCAGCACCCCCACGGCCCCGGCCCGGCGCCGGGCCAAGGTCCGGGCGGCCGGGTCGGGTCCGCAGTAGCCGAGCTCGGCCGCGACGTCGAGGATGCGCTCCCGTAGCCGGGCCGAGAGCTGGTCGGGCCGGGAGAAGGCGTTCGAGACCGTCATCCGGCTCACGCCGACCCGGTCGGCGACCGTCTGCAGCGTCACCCTTCCCATGTGCCGACTATCGCAGTTGCCGTAAGGCTCGCCCGGTCACCACGTCGGTCAGTGGAGCGGCAGGCACTCGGCGGGCGTGACCGCGTCGGCGGCGCGCTGCAGGACCCTGGCCACGGCCAGTCGGCTGCGGGTACGCCGGGTGGCCGGCCTGGGTGCGCGGGCCACGTGGGGCGCGACCGGCGCGTTCGGCAGGGCGCTGAGCGCCAGCTCCTCGGTGCTCTGCCGGGAGATGCTGGCGGCGAAGGAGAGGAGGTTCATGGCAGGGCCTTTCTGGCTCGGGTTTCTTTCCTTGCTTTACCGGTACAGTAGCAGCCGCCTCTTTACCGGTCAAGAGGCCAGCGCAAGCGCTTCCGCGGACGCGAGCTTCATCTCTCCGGCCCCCGAAGCGAGCCTGCTGCGATCACGCCCAACCCGAGTCGATGCCGGCACGCCAGCCACCGACCAGTGCAGCTCAGCCAGTGGCGGCAGCCGCGTCACGGCCGGCCGCACGGCCGGAGAACAGGCAGCCGCCGAGGAACGTGCCCTCGAGCGCCCGGTAGCCGTGCACGCCACCACCACCGAAGCCGGCCACCTCCCCCGCCGCCCACACCCCCGGCAGCGGCGTACCGTCCGAGCGCAGCACCCGCCCACCCAGGTCGGTCTGCAGGCCGCCGAGGGTCTTGCGCGTCAGGATGTTCAGCCGTACCGCGATGAGCGGGCCTGCCTTCGGGTCCATCAGCCGGTGCGGCTTCGCCACCCTGATCAGCTTGTCGCCGAGGTAGCGCCGGGCACCGTGCATGGCGACCACCTGGAGGTCCTTGGCGAACGGGTTGTCGACCTCGCGGTCGCGCGCGACGACCTCTCGCTCGACGTCGGCCAGGTCGAGCAGCGGTTCGCGCGTCACCCCGTTCATGCCTCGCACCAGCCCGGCCAGATCGGTCGCCACCACGAAGTCGCGACCGTGCTCCTTGAACGCCTCGACCGGCCCGGGAGCACCGGAGCGGGCCCGGCCCAGGACGCCGCGGACGCTCTTGCCGGTCAGGTCCGGGTTCTGCTCCGAGCCGGACAGCGCGAACTCGCGCTCGATGATCCGCTGGGTCAGCACGAACCAGGTGTGGTCGAACCCGGTCGCCATGATGTGCTCCAGCGTCCCGAGTGTGTCGAAGCCGGGGAACAGCGGCGGCGGCAGCCGGCGGCCGAGCGCGTCCAGCCAGAGCGACGACGGCCCGGGCAGGATCCGGATGCCGTGGCGGTCCCAGATCGGGTCCCAGTTCTCGATGCCCTCGGTGTAGTGCCACATCCGGTCCGGGTTGACGACCCGCCCGCCTGCGGCCTCGGTGATGCCCAGCATCCGGCCGTCGACGTGCGCGGGTACGCCGGAGAGCATCCGGATCGGCGGGGTGCCCAGCCGGTCGGGCCAGGCCTTGCGTACCAGGTCGTGGTCGCCGCCGATGCCGCCCGACGTGACGAGCACCGCCGGCGCGTGCAGCTCGAACTCCGCGACCGCCACCCGCGAGCTCGCTGCCCCACGGCGTACGTCGGTGGGCGCGAGCACCTGACCGCGCACCCCGTCGACGGCCCCGCCGGACGACGTCAGCCCGTCGACCCGGTGCCGCAACCGCAGCTCGAGCCGGCCGGCCGCCACGTCCTCCCGGACCTTCCGGACGAACGGCTCCAGCAACCCCGGCCCGGTGCCCCACGTGATGTGGAACCGCGGCACCGAGTTGCCGTGGCCGGTGGCGAGGTAGCCGCCCCGCTCGGCCCAGCCGACGACGGGGAAGAACCGCACGCCCAGGCCGTGCAGCCAGGCCCGCTTCTCCCCTGCCGCGAAGTCGACGTACGCGTGCGCCCACTGGCGACCCCAGTGGTCCTCGTCGCCCCGGTCGAAGCCGGCGGTCCCGAGCCAGTCCTGCAGGGCGAGGTCGTGGGAGTCGTGGATGCGCATCCGCCGCTGCTCCGGGGAGTCGACCAGGAACAGCCCGCCGAACGACCAGAACGCCTGCCCGCCCAGCGACTGCTCACCCTCCTGGTCGACCAGCACGACCCGGCGCCCGGCGGCAGTCAGCTCGGTCGCCGCGACCAGCCCGGCGAGCCCGGCCCCGACGACGATCGCGTCCGCGTCCATGCAGCCGGATCATGTCAGGCTGCGCACGCGAGTCCGCGGGCCGGGACCGCCGCTTGTCAGGTCCCGCTCGGCGCGGTCGAGTCGCTGGGCGTCGCCGCACCGCTCGAGGTACTCGTGTCGTCGGGCGCGGCCGAGTCGCTGGGGGAGGCCGAGTCGTCGGGCACGCTCGCCTCGCCCGACTTGTGCCTGGTGCTCGGCTTGCCAGGCTCGGCCGGCTTGCCCTTTCCTGCGCTCTTGCCGGCGTCGTCGGGGCGACCCTTGCCGGCCGAGGCCGGGCGGCTGTGCTCTCCAGGGGCACCCGCTCCCGCACAGCTGTGGGCGGCCGCCGAGACCGCGCCGCCGTGGTTGTCGTGCGGTCCGCCGGTGACGGACGCGTCCTTGGCCACGGCCGAGACGCAGGCACCGTGGGTCCCCGCGGGCGGGGACCCAGAGTCCGGCTTGCCCGTGTCCGTCTTGTCGTCGGCGCCGTGCTTGTGCGTGCTCGCGTGGGAGTCGGAGACGGTCGTCACGAACGTGGAATGCCCACCTGCGGTCGCGGCGACGGCACCGCCCGCTGCGGCAGCGACGATGAGGGCGCTCAGTGCGATCACGCTGCGGGCATGTCCAGCGGCATAGGCCAACGACGGTTTCATCCCGCCCCCTTTGCTCGAAGATCGTCACAGCGCCGCCGCGTGTTACGCGGGCCTCGACCGGGAGCTTCGCGCGCCCGGGCGGAGTAGGAGCCGAGCGCGGAGGCGGGGGTAGCGTGCGGCCCGTGACCGACCCCTCGGTTCAACTCGTCGCCGGGGACGCGCAGGCGAACGTCTACGCCACCCTCGTGTCCGCCTTCGCGGACGACCCGGTCGAGCGCTGGCTCTACCCGGCCTACACGGACTACCTCACGCACTTCCCTGACTTCCTTGCGGCGTTCGGTGGCAAGGCCTTCCACCGAGGAACCGTCTGGCGGCTCGGCGACTTCTCGGCCGTCGCCCTCTGGTACCCGCCGGGAACGGAGCCGGACGGTGACGCCGTCGCTGCCGTCCTGACCGACACGGTGACGCCCGCCCGGCACGCGGACCTGTTCGCCGTCGCCGAGCAGATGAGCGACGCCCACCCGACGTATCGGCACTGGTACCTGCCCTGGTTCGGCGTCCGCGCCGACCTGCGCGGCCAGGGGCTCGGGTCCCGGCTGATGGAGTCGTGCCTGAAGACCGTCGACGCGGACCAGCTCCCGGCGTACCTCGAGACACCGAACCCGCGCACCCTCCCGTTCTACGAGCGCCACGGGTTCACCGTCACCGGCGAGGCACAGGCCGGAGCCTGCCCGCCGATCGTCTTCATGCTCCGGCCGGCTCGATAGCCCGGGAACGTCGAGCACCTATCGTGCGGCCCATGTCCTTGCCCGACGACGACGTCCGCGCGGCCGTCGAGGCCATGCTGGGCCACCCGGTCCGGGGACTGATCTGGCACGCCGAGCCACTCGACCCGCACCTCCGCTTCCACAGCGTCACTGCGGGTGTCGTCGGCGTCCACGGGGACGCCGGGGGCGAGCCGTTCTCGATGGTCGTCAAGCAGACCCGGCTCGGCCACGACCCCGACCCAGGTGCGCTCTGGGTGTCCGGCGCGGAGCCGTCCCACAGGCACTACTGGAAGCGTGAGTGGCTCGCCTACTCCTCCGGCCTGCTCGGCTCCCTGCCAGGCCGGTTGCGCGCGCCGCACCTCTACCTCGCCACCGAGCCGGGGCCGGAGGCCGCGTGGATCTGGTTCGAACGCGTCGAAGGCGTCCCCGGCGAGCGATGGCCGCTGCCGAGGTACGCCATGGCGGCCCGCGACCTCGGCACGACGCAAGGGGCCTACGCCGCCGGCTCGGCCGAGCTCCCCGACCAGCCTTGGCTGTCCCACGGCTGGCTGCGCGACTGGACCGAGGCGACCACACAAGCCTGGCCCTTGGTCCACGACGACGAGGCATGGCGCGATGGCCGGCTCGATGCCCTCCGTCCGCTGCGCGGCCGGGTGGTCGAGACGCTGGCCGCGATGCCAGAGCTGCTGGCCGCTGCCGACGCGGCGCCGCGCACGGTCGTGCACCTCGACCTGTGGCCCACGAACCTCTACGCCACTGCGGATGACGAGACCGTCGCCATGGACTGGTCCTCCGTCGGCATCGGAGGGCTGGCGGCCGACCTCGACCAGACGACGCTGGACCCGGTGTGGATGCAGGTCCGACCCGGCGCGGACCTCGACGCGCTCGAGGGGCCGATCGTCGCGGCGTACGCCGAGGGGTTGCGCGAGTCCGGCCTCGACGTCGCCGACTCCGTGGTACGCCGCTGGTACGCCGCGGCTGCCGGCGCGCGCTACACCGCGATGGTCGGGCTGCAGCTCGAGATGGTGGCCATCGCGGAGAAGGTCGCGGCGACCGAAGCGCGATGGTCCCGCCCCTTCGCCGACGTCGTCGCCGACCGCGCGCGGGTCGTCGGGCGGGCCCTCGACCTGGCCGAGCAGGCCCTGTCCGGCT
>JAVEDG010000287.1 GCA_030841245.1 Actinomycetota bacterium | reverse complement strand
GGCCGGATCTCACGGACAGGCGGACAGCGGCGATGGCGACGAGCAGCACCACCGCGCTGAGCAGCAGCAGGACGTCGAGCCGCTCGACCGTCATCCCGGATCCCCCTCTCCGATCCCGGTGTCGTGGGCCGATCCTTTCGGATCCGCAGCCCGGCTACCCGTCCAGCGGCCCGCCCGGCCCGGGCAACGTCCGCAGCCGGTGCACGCCGGAAGGGGTGACCGCGACGTGGACCGGCCGGTCGTGGGGCGCCGTCGGGACCAGGTCCAGCAGCTCCCCCTCGAAGATCAACGCCACCACCACGGTGTCCGGACGGGCCCGGTCCAACGCCCGGTCATAGGAGCCGCCGCCCCGGCCCAGCCGGTGTCCGGCGCGGTCCACGGCGAGCGCGGGCACGACCAGGACGTCCGCCTGCGAGACGGCGGCCGGGCCGAGCAGGGCGCCGCTAGGGTGTACAGACCGGTGCAAACCCGCCACGATCAGGGCGGGCTCGTCGTACTCTGCCCAGTCCAGGTCCCGGTCGGGGAGGACCACCGGCACCATCACCCGCACTCCCCGCGTGCGCAGCCCTGCCACGAGGTCAGTCGTCGGCGGCTCGCTGCCGATGGAAAGGTATGCGCCGACCGTGCGAGCTGCTGTGACCTCCGGGAGGTCGAGGACCAGACCGGCCAGGGCGTGCGCCCGAGCCGGCCGGTCCGCGGTGGCCGCACTGGCCCGCTCGACCCGCTCGGCGAGCACCTGGCTGCGCAGCTGCGCCTTTGCCGCGTCGGCGTCGGGGGGCACCGTGGCAGCATCGCACTCGATCACGGGAGTCGGCACCGGCTCGGCTGAGACGTCCGGCCGGGAGAGGCGGTGAGGCGGTGAGCCTTCGAGCCCGTCTCGGTGTCGTCCTCGGCGCGCTGTTCCTGGTGCCGCTCCTGGTCGGCGGCCTGGTGATCGCCTTGGTGCTGCCCGGTATCCGGGCCACCCGCATCTCCAACTCGCTGGACAGGTCGGGTATGGCGGTGCGCGCGGAGATCCGCGACGAGTGCCGCTTCCTGGGGGTCGTTGCCCGCGGGGTCGCTCTCGACGCGGGCGCTACCGACCCGCGGCAGGCGGCCCGAGCAGCGGTGCGCGCGGGCTATGCCGACTACGCGGCCCTGCTCGGGCCGTCCGGCGCGGTGGTCGCCTCGGCCGGAACCATGCCGGCCGGTTCCGGGACCGCCGACAGCTCCGTGGCCTGCTCGCGCTCGACCGGTGCCACCGTGCTCGCCGAGCACGTGACGGTCTCCGGCGTGCCCGGCGTGCGCACCGCCGTCGTGATCGAGGCCGTGGGCACCCGCCTGATGCAGTCGCTGCGCTCACGCAGCGGGGTCGGTGGTGACGTGGTCCTGGCTCACGGCGGCCGCGTCGTCGCCTCCACGGCTGATCCCGCGACGACCCAGGTGGTGCTCGAGGCGGTTGCGGGGAAGCACGGGACGGTGACGTCGCACGGCTGGCTGATGTCGGCGACACCGGCCCGTCCCGGAGCGCCGTTCCGTGTCGTCGTCACCGAGCGGACACCCTCGATCTCCTCCGAGACGTGGCTGCTGCTCGTCGTGATCGTGGTCAGCAGCGCGACCGCGGCCGCACTGCTGGTGGCTGTGGTCGCACGCGGCCTGAGCCAGCCGTTCTCCGACCTCACCGAAGCCGCCGAACGAGTCGCGCGCGGCGACCTCGAGGCCAGCCTGACCCGGCCGGCTGACGGGGAGGCGAAGCGTCTCTCGGACGCCTTCAACCGGATGACCGGCGAGCTGCGTCGCAACATGACGGCGCTGGAGCAGAGCAGGGGAGACCTGCGAGAGAGCCTGGAGCGGATCGGCGACACGCTCAGCAGCACCCATGACCTCGACGGGTTGCTGCAGGTCGTGCTGGAGACCGCGGTGGTCACGCTGCAGTCCCAGGCCGGGGTGGTGCTGTACGGCGCACCCGACCAGCTGCGCGTCGTCGCGGAGAACGGGCTGCACGAGGCCGGCCTGTCGGCGCCGGTTGCCATCGCACCGGGGATCGGCGTGCTGGGCCGTGTGGTCGCGTCGGGTGAGACGGTGCGCGGCCGGCTCTCCTCCGGACCGGAGGAGCTCAACCCCGCCGCGACTGAGCCGCGTGACGGGCAGATCCTCGCGGTGCCGTTGCGCAGCATGGGTGCAGTGCTGGGCGTGCTCGCGCTCTACGGCCGGCTCGACGACCGTGCGTTCGACCCCGCCGACGAGGACGCGCTGCGGACCCTGGCTGGGCAAGCGGGCATCGCCATCGACAACGTGCAGCTCCACCAGGAGGCGGAGCGCCTGTCCACCACCGACGCGCTGACGGGGCTGTGGAACTTCCGCTACCTCTCGATGAGCCTGGCCCGCGAGATCGAGCGCTCCACCCGGTTCGAACCACCGCTCGCCGTGCTCAGGCTCGACCTCGACAACTTCAAGGCCGTCAACGACGAACGTGGCCACGCGGTCGGCGACGCGGTGCTGCGCGAGCTCGCGCACCGGGTCCAGGAGCAGATCCGCGAGGTCGACACGTTCGCCCGCTACGGCGGCGAGGAGTTCGTCGTCGTGCTGCCGGAGACCACGGTCGAAGGGGCGACCCAGCTCGCCGAGCGGATCTGCAGTGCGGTGCGCCGCGACCCCTTCGACGTCGACGGCGGCCCGTTGCGCATCACGGTCTCGGTGGGCGGTGCCGCGTTCCCGACCCAGGGGTCGAGTGCGGCAACCTTGATGCGGGCGGCGGACAAGGCCCTCTATGTCGCCAAGCACGAGGGCCGGGACCGCTGGCACGTGCCTGCCCAGTAGCGGCGGCCACGGCGTACGGCGCGACGACCACTAGGGTTTCGGACATGGTCGACGCTCCCAGACAGGCCGTCACCAAGGCGGTGCTCACCGTGGCGGGGCTCGGCACGCGGTTCCTTCCCGCCACCAAGGCGACACCCAAGGAGATGCTGCCGGTCGTCGACAAGCCGGCGATCCAGTACATCGTCGAGGAAGCGGTCGCAGCCGGGCTGACCGACGTGCTGTTCGTCACCGGCCGCAACAAGACATCGCTGGAGGACCACTTCGACCGCGCCTGGGAGCTCGAGTCGGTGCTCGAGGCGAAGGACGACGAGGGGCGCCTCGGCCTGGTGCGGTCGGCGGGGCTCGGTGCCGACATCCACTACACGCGACAGGGCGACCCCAAGGGGCTCGGTCACGCCGTCCTCTGCGCCGAGCGCCACGTCGGGCAGGTGCCGTTCGCGGTGTTCCTCGGCGACGACCTGATCGACCCGCGCGACCCGTTGCTCGCGACCATGCTGGACGTGCAGGCCCGGCACGGCGGGAGCGTCGTCGCCCTGCTCCAGGTGCCGCGCGAGCAGGCCCACCTCTACGGCTGCGCCGCCGTCGAGTCGACGGACGAGGAGGATGTCGTGCGGGTGACCGACCTCGTCGAGAAGCCCGAGCCCGCTGACGCTCCCAGCGACCTGGCGATCATCGGGCGCTACGTGCTGGCTCCGGAGATCTTCGACGTGCTCCGCGACACCGGCCCCGGCCGCGGCGGCGAGATCCAGCTGACCGACGCGCTTCGGACGCTGGCCCGGTCCGAGGATCACGGCCCGGTGCACGGAGTGGTGTTCCGCGGCCGCCGCTACGACACCGGCGACAAGCTCGAGTACCTCAAGGCGGTGGTCCGGCTGGCGGTGCAGCGCGACGACCTGGGGCCTGAGTTCGGGCCGTGGCTGCGCGAGTTCGTGGCCTCGATGGAGCAGGAAGGGCCGGTGTCTCGGTGAAGTCGGTCGACGAGCACCTGTCCGACATCCTCGCCAGCGTCGACCCGATCGCGGCGCTCGACCTGCAGCTGCTCGACGCGCACGGGTGCATCCTCAGCGAGGCGGTCGTGGCCGGGACCGATCTGCCGTCCTTCGACAACTCCTCCATGGACGGCTATGCCGTCCGGGTCGCGGATGTCGCATCCGCCACCGACAAGACGCCGGTGCGGCTGCCCGTCGTCGGCGACGTCGCGGCCGGGTCGCCCTCGCCGTACAGCGTGCAGCCCGGCATGTCGGTGCGCATCATGACCGGTGCTCCCATCCCGGCGGGGGCGGAGGCCGTCGTGCCGGTGGAGTGGACCGACCGAGGGCTGGCCGAGGTCTCGATCGGGCGAGCGGCGGAGTCGGGGGCCCACATCCGTCGTCGCGGCGAGGACGTCAACGCCGGCGAAGTGGTGCTCGACGCGGGCACCCGGCTCGGCCCGGGCCAGCTGGGGCTGCTCGCTGCCGTGGGCCGGGACCGGATCAAGGTGCGACCCAAGCCGCGTGTCGTCATCCTCTCGACCGGCAGCGAGCTGGTCGAGCCGGGGTCGCCGATCGGCCCGGGGCAGATCTACGAGTCGAACAGCTACATCCTCACCACGGCCGCGAGGGAGGCCGGTGCAACAGCCTTCCGGGTCGGCATCGTGCCCGACCAGCCCCAGCAGCTGCTGGACGCGATCGAGGACCAGCTGATCCGCGCCGACCTGGTCATCACCAGCGGCGGCGTCAGCGTGGGTGCCTACGACGTCGTGAAAGAGGTGCTGACGCGCATCGGGACCGTGGAGTTCACCGAGGTCGCGATGCAGCCCGGCAAGCCGCAGGGCTGGGGCACGATCGGCCCGGACAGCACACCGATCATCACGTTGCCCGGCAACCCGGTCAGCTCGTTCGTGTCGTTCGAGGTGTTCGTGCGCCCGGTGATCCGCCGGATGCTCGGGGTCGAGCCACTGCACCGGCCGGTTGTCCGGGCCACCTGCGAGGACGCCATCCGGGCGCCGGCCGGCAAGCGGCAGTTCGCCCGCGCCTGGCTCGACGTACAGCAAGGGCGCTACGTGGTGCGGGCGGTCGGCGGCTCCGGCTCGCACCTCGTGGGCGACCTGGCTCACGCCAACGCGCTTATCGTCGTGCCCGAGGACGTCACCCAGATCCCGGCCGGCGGCACCGTCGAGGTGATGGTGCTGGAGCGGCGGCTCACGTGAGCACGCGGGCACGGTCGCAGCGGGAGTCAGCGCCATGAGCGAGCCACGGCTCACTCACGTCGACGACGCAGGCGCGGCGCGGATGGTCGACGTGTCCGGCAAGGACGTCACGGTGCGCACGGCCACCGCCACCGGACGGGTGCTCGTCTCGCCGGAGGTGGTCGCGCTGCTGCGCGGCAAGGGAGTGCCCAAGGGGGACGCGCTGGCCGTCGCGCGCATCGCCGGGATCCAGGCCGCCAAGCGCACGCCGGACCTGATCCCGCTCTGCCACCCGATCGCCATCCACGCCGTCGAGGTCGACCTGGAGGTCACCGACGACGCGGTGCTGGTGCGCGCCGTCGTGCGGACCGCTGACCGCACCGGCGTCGAGATGGAGGCCCTGACCTCCGTCGCGGTGGCCGGGCTGGCCCTGATCGACATGGTCAAGGCGGTCGACCCGGCTGCGGTCATCTCCGATGTCCGGGTGGAGGAGAAGACCGGGGGCAGGTCGGGGCGGTGGCGGCGGGTTTCGCCGTGAAGGCCCTCGTCGTCAGCGTGTCGAACCGCGCCGCCGCCGGGGTCTACGAGGACCAGACCGGACCCATGCTCGTCCGCCGCCTCGAGGAGCTGGGCTTCGACGTGGACGGTCCGCAGGTGGTGCCCGACGGCGACCCCGTGGAGGATGCGCTGCGCTCGGCGGTTGCCGCGGCGTACGACGTCGTGCTCACGTCCGGCGGCACGGGGATCAGTCCCACCGACCGCACGCCGGAGATGACGGCGCGGGTGCTCGACCGCGAGCTGCCCGGGGTCGCGGAGGCGGTGCGGGCCTACGGCGTGGCGCACGGCGTGCCGACCGCGGTGCTGTCGCGCGGCACGGCCGGCGTGGCCGGGACGACGATCGTGGTCAACCTGCCGGGGTCCCCGGGCGGAGTCCGCGACGGGCTCGCGGTGCTGGCACCCCTGCTCGACCACGCGGTCGACCAGGTCCGCGGCGGCGACCACTCGCCAGGCGAGGATCCGCCCGGCGACGATCCGTCCGGCGACGATCCGCGTGCGGAGGCCGGACCCTGACCCGCGGGTGGCCCGCGACGCTGCGCGACGGTGCGGTCGGGCTGCGCCCGATCCGGCGGGGCGACCAGGACCGGTGGCTGACGGTGCGTGAAATGAGCCGGGACTGGCTCGCACCGTGGGAAGCGACGCCGCCCGCCGCGGGCACTGCGCCAGTGCATTTCGCCTCGATGGTGCGGGCGATGCGGCGCCAGGCGCGTCGAGGGCAGCTGCTGCCGTTCGTCGTGACGCTCGACGGGCACCTGGTCGGTCAGCTCACGGTCGGCGGCATCACCTGGGGATCGCTCTGGTCGGCGCACATCGGCTACTGGGTGGACCGCCGGGTGGCGGGGCGTGGGGTGATGCCCACGGCCGTCGCGCTCGCCGTCGACCACTGCTTCGGCGTGGTGGGGCTGCACCGGGTCGAGGTGAACATCCGCCCGGAGAACACTGCGTCGCTGCGCGTGGTCGAGAAGCTCGGGTTCCGCCCGGAGGGCCGCCGCGACCGGTACCTGCACATCGCCGGGGACTGGCGCGACCACCTGGCGTTCGCGCTGACGGTCGAGGACGTGCCGGAGGGTCTGCTCGAGCGCTGGCACCGGACGCAAGCGGCCCGCGGCTGACCCGCAGCTCGTCACATGAGTCACATCACTCACACAACTCGTCTTGCGACACACCGGCCTCGGTGCGTGTCCAGGGTGCGGGACGCCTCTAACGTCGGTCCCCGTGGGCAGTGGCGTCATCTACGCGGGCATCATCGTCCTGTGGGCTGTCTACTTCATCCCACGCTGGCTGCGCCGCCACGAGGAGCTCTCCGAGACCCGCTCCGTGGAGAAGTTCTCCGACGCGATGCGCATCCTGTCTCACCGGCAGGCCACGCCCGACCAGCGCTACGTCGTGATGCCCGCCCGCCCGGCGGAGCCGAAGCCGGCGAAGCGCGCTCGCCGCAAGCAGCGCCGTCGCGACCGCGCGACGAGCATCGCTGCGCGTCGCCGCCGGGTCCTGCTCCTCCTCATGCTCGTCTCAGTCGCGACAGGGGTCGCCGTGCCCCTGAGCCCGGTCCATTGGTGGCTGCCGGTCCTACTGGCCGCGCTGACGGTCGCGGACCTGGTGCACCTGCGGCTGCAGGAGCGACGACGACTGGAGCTCGAACGACTGCGGGACACCGTGCGTCGCCGGACCCGCTCGCGACTGCGCCGGTTCGACTCCGCTGAGCGGATCGTCGCTGCCCGGCAGGTGATCGCCCACCAGCGCGCCGCCGCGGATGAGGCGCGCCGTGCCGCCGACGAGGTCGCCGCCGCCGAGGAGTGGGCGGCCCAGGCCCGCCGAGCCGAGCAGGCAGCCGGCTGGGAGCCGGTGCCGGTGCCGCTCCCGACGTACGTCAGCAAGCCGGTCGTACGCCGTGGCGCACGGGCCGTCGACGTGACGGTGCCGGGGACCTGGGCCAAACCGGTCGAACCCGCCGCCGAGAGCGGTGAACTGCCTGCCGCGTCGGGTGCCGAGACGCCCTTCGACCAGACGTCCGCGTTCGGCCCCAGTCCGGTGGGTCTGGGTCAGGACGAGATCGACGCGCTCGACGCCATCATCGAGCGGCGCCGCGCGGTCAACGACTGACGGGTCGGTACCGACGCGGTTCGACGGCCCGTGCGGGCCGACAACGGCAGCGCGTGGGCCGCGACCGGTTTTGGTAGCCTCGGGCTTTCCCACCGGGGCTGTGGCGCAGCTGGTAGCGCACCTCGTTCGCAACGAGGGGGTCAGGGGTTCGAATCCCCTCAGCTCCACCACGGGTGCTCGACGCGCTCACCCCTTCGGGTCTATGGTCTACCGGCAGGTAACCGCCGACCCCCAGCGAGCACCTCACCGCCCTCCCCGGACACCCCAGCTCAGGTCCGTACGGCGGCTGCCGTGCCCGCACAAGGCATTGATCCCATGTTC
>JAVEDG010000284.1 GCA_030841245.1 Actinomycetota bacterium | reverse complement strand
GGCGCCTGCCGAGGACCTCGGCCACTCCTGACCCGCACCGTCGTGCCGTCCGACCCCTTCGACACGGCCACCCTGCGGTCGCGGGTGCTCGATGCCTGGTCTGCCTCGCCGGCCCGGTTCCGCGAGGACGCGAACGCCGAGGACGACCTGGTGCGCGGCGGTTATCGGGACCGGGTGGTCGTGGAACTGGCCCAGAACGCCGCCGACGCCGCGACCCGGGCCGGCGTCCCCGGCCGGCTGCGGCTGACCCTGACGGGACGCGAGCTGGTGGCGTCCAACACCGGTGCGGCGCTGGACTCGGCCGGCGTCGAGTCGCTGTCGACGTTGCGCGCCTCGGCCAAGCGCGAGGGTGACACCGTCGGCCGGTTCGGGGTCGGTTTCGCCGCCGTCCTCGCCGTCTGCGACCGGCCCGCCGTCCGCTCCGCCGACGCCACCGTCGAGTGGAGCCGCGACCGGGCCCGCGAGCAGATCGCGGCGCACCCTGCCCTGGCCGAGGAGCTCGGCCGCCGCCACGGTCAGCTGCCCGTGCTGCGGCTGCCCTTCCCGGGCGAGGGAGTCGCGGAGCCCGGCTACACCACGTCGGTCGTCCTGGCGTTGCGCGACGATGCGGCTCGCGTCCTGGTCGCAAGCCTGCTCGACGACGTCGACGACGCCCTGCTGCTGGCGCTGCCCGCGCTCGACGAGGTGGTGGTCGAGGTCGACGGCAGGATGCGCACCCTGACCTCGGCCGAGGGCAGCGGGCGTTGGCACGTCGTACGCCGTGAGGGGCGGCTGGACCCGCAGCTGCTGCTCGACCGCCCGGTCGAGGAGCGCGACCATCCCTGGTGGGCGATCACCTGGGCCCGGCCGCTGGTCGGTCAGCCGGTGCCGGGAGTGCTGCACGCGCCGACTCCGAGCGACGAGCCGGTGGCGTTGCACGCCCTGCTGATCGCCTCGTTCCCGCTCGACCCGAGCCGTCGGCATGTGGCGCCCGGACCGCTCGCCGACTTCCTGGTCGAGCGGGCGGCCGACGCTTACGCAGTGCTCGCGGCGGAGGCCGACGAGCCGCTCTCGCTGGTGCCGGGTCCGCTCGGCGAGGGACCGGTCGACGCCGCGTTGCGGCGGGCGGTGATGACGCGGCTGGCCGACACACCCCTGCTGCGCTCGGCCGAGGGCGTGGTGGTCCGCCCGCGCGACGCCGTCGCGGTGATCGGGGCCGACCGCGCGCTGCAGGACGTCCTCGCGGACGTCCTGGCCGGTTTGGTCGATGACGACGTGCGCCTGGACCGCCTCGGGGCCCGCCGGATCCGCCTGGTCGATGCCGTCGACCTGCTCGGCGAGATCGACCGGCCACCGACGTGGTGGCGGCGCCTCTACGCCGCGACCGCGGGCCTTCCGTCCGGCGAAGTGCGCGAGGCGTTCGGCGCGGTGCCGGTGCCCTTGGCCGACGGGCGGGTCGTCCGCGGGGCCCGCGGGGTGCTGCTGGCCGAGGAGGGGCTGCCTCCCGGGCTGGGGCTGCTCGGCGTCCGTCTGGTCCATCCCGACGCGGCGCACTCGGCGCTGCTGTCGTTCGGCGCGGCGCAAGCCACGGCCCGGTCGGTGCTCGAGCTGCCCGGTGTCCGGGCCGCGGTGGAGGAGGCCGACGCCGACGACGTCGCCGGTGTCACCGAGCTCGCGCAGACGGTCCTCGGCCTGGTCGCGGCCGCCGGCGAGGAACGCGGAGCCGGCGCTGCGTTGCCGTCGTGGCTCGGTCAGCTGCTGCTGCCTGATGACGAAGGGGCGTCGGCCCCGGCCCAGGAGCAGGTGCTGCCCGGGTCGCTGCTCGACCGGATCGCGGAGGTGGGCGTCCTGGGCCACCCGGACCCCGGCCTGCTGATCCGGTGGGGACCGGACGTGCTGGGCGCCGTCGGGGTCCTCGACGGCTTCCGCCTGGTGCGCGAGCACGACGTGGCCCTCGACCTCGACATCGACCTCGGGCTGTCCGACGAGACCGGGTGGGCGGAGGACGTGATCACGGCGGCAGTCGGCGCGTCCGGCCTGCCACCGTCGCTCGACGAGCTGCTGGCGATCGCTGACCTCGACGTCGTGTCGGACGAGTCGTGGGCAGAGGCGCTCACCGCCATCGCGTCTGACCCCGACCTGCGTGGGGCCGTGGTCGACCCGGTCCGGGTGGTGACCGCCGAGGGGCGTGTGGTCGAGCTGTTGTCGTACTCGGCCTGGTACCTGCGCCGGCACGCCCGCATCGGCGGGGCCTCGCTCACGTCGTACGCCGAGCCGACGGCGCGTGCTCTCGTCGGCCTCTACGACCCGCTGCCGGTCGACCTCGACGACTCCTTCGCCCGGGCCTGGGCGTGCCTGTGTCGGTCGACGACCTGCTGTCCGAGCCGGGTGGTGCCGACGACCTGCTGGACCGGTTGGCGCGGCTGGACCGGCCGGTGACCGATGCGTCGCTGGCCGCGATCTACCGTCGGCTGGCCACGCTCGACCCCGACGCGGTCAGCCCGCCCCGGGTGGTGCGGGTGACCTCAGCCAAGACCAGCCCGGCCGAGGACGTCGTGGTGGTCGACTCCCCGCAGTACCTCCAGCTCGACTGGCCGGCCGCGCTGCTCGTGCCCACCGAGCTGGCCGCCGGGCTGGCCGATGTCCTCGACATCGCGCTGGCCAGCGCGGCCCTGCCGGGGCAGACGGTGCGCGGTGGGCAGGAGCGGCCGGTGCCACCGGCGGCCGGCCTGGTGCTGGCCGGGCCGGAGACCTGGTGGGAGCACGAGTCGCTGAGCGTGGATGACCAGGAGGTCGAGTGGTGGGTCGGGGACGACGGCGCGGTGCACGCGGCGACGCTCGCGGGGCTGGCACGGGGGCTGAGCTGGGCCGGCGGTCGCTGGGACCAGCGGCTGCTCGTCGCCGCCGTGCTGGCCGAGCCGGAACGGGCCGACGAGCTGCTGCGTGAGTCGAGGCTGGAGGACGACGGGTGGGCCGGGCCCAGGTCAGGGGCCGCCGGCTGAGCTCCGCGGGCCGAGACCGTGGGTGTGGACGTGCCCGCCTGCCGAGGACGAGGCGATCGCGGGGACGGTCAGCGCGGAGACCGCCAGGGCGCCGAAGGCCAGCAACGACACGGCGACCGGGGTGGAGCGCCGCGGCTCGCCGGCCGGCCGTTGGCGGGTGGCGGCCAGGACGGCCAGCACGACCACGAGTTCCAGCACGCCGGCCACCACGTCCGACAGCCCGGCGCTCTCGGCCTCGCCCGGCTCCGGCCCGACGGGAAGGCCGACGGTCCGGGTCACGGCCCACAGCACCAGGGTCATGGTGGTGGCGAGCACGATGAGCCGCGGAAACGGGACCCGGTCCCGGGCCAGTGTCGCGACGGCCCAGAGCACCTGCATCGTGCCGAGACCGATGAAGAACACGCCGAAGAGCCACCACTCGTCCAGGTGCTCACGGACGACGGAGAAGTGCACGAGCCCGGCGCCGAGCGAGGCGAACCCCGCCCAGCACCGGACCACGTCGGAGCGAGTCATCTCACTGACATGATGTATGTCGTCGGTCCCTGGCGGTGAGACGCTCGCGACGGCGTCTCAGGCAGGTTCGCGATCTGCCGGCTGTGAGGGGACCGGGCCGTCGGTCGCGTCGGCAAGGGCTGCAGACCGGGCGCGCTGCTGGGCCCGGCGACGACGTACGTAGACCAGCCCGACCAGGCCAAGGCAGCCTCCGGTGAGGAAGATCCACACCCAGTCGCCGTTGCCTGCGTCGGCGAGCCGATCGTGCAGGACGAGGGACACCGCCAGAGCCGCGAACCAGAGCCCGGTGCCCACGGCCACGATCGCCACGTCGTCGGTCTCCAGCGGCTCGGGGTCGGGCCGGCGAGGCGGTGGCATGGGCTCAGCGTACGTCTGGCACCCTGCTGCCTGACCAGAGCCGCACCAGGGCGACTTTTCGAGCAGGATCACACCGTCGTGAGGGGCCATGTCCGAATCAGGTTCGACGCCGTCCGCAGCATCGTCGTCGGAGGGCACCGCGACCCGCTCGCGTCCGGCGCCTCCCTCCGGTGGGCTCGACCGGTTCTTCCGGATCTCCGAGCGGGGCTCGACCGTCTCGCGTGAGATCCGCGGCGGCCTGGTCACGTTCGTGACGATGGCCTACATCATCGTGCTCAACCCGCTGATCATCGGCACAGTCAAGGACGCCGACGGCAAGTTCCTGGGCGGCGGGTCGGCCCCCGACCTCGAGCTGGTCGCCGCGGCCACCGCGCTGGTCGCCGGCGTGATGACCATCCTGATGGGCGTCGTCGCCAACTACCCGCTCGCACTGGCGACCGGCCTGGGCCTCAACGCGTTCCTCGCCTTCTCCATCGCGTCGGACATGAGCTGGGCCGACGCGATGGGCCTGATCGTCATCGAGGGTCTGGTGATCCTCGTGCTGGTCATGACCGGGTTCCGGCGGGCCGTCTTCGCGGCGGTCCCTCCTGCGCTGAAGATCTCGATCAGCGTGGGCATCGGTCTGTTCATCGCGTTCATCGGCCTCGTCGACGCGGGCATCGTGCGCCGTAACCCCGACTCGGCCGGTACGCCGGTGCCGGTCGGTTTCGGCGTCGGCGGCGACCTCGAGGGCTGGCCGACCTTCGTGTTCGTCGTGGGGCTGCTGCTCATCGTCGTGCTCATGGTCAAGCGGGTGAAGGCGGCCATCCTCATCGGCATCGTCACCGCGACCGTGCTGGCCGTGATCATCGAGGCGATCGCGAACATCGGGCCGTCGTTCACCCCACCCGACAGGGTGAACCCCCACGGCTGGGGCCTCAACGTGCCCACGTTGCCGGACACGTGGGTGAGGAAGCCCGACTTCGGGCTGCTCGGCCACTTCAGCCTGCTCGGCTCCTGGGACCGCGTCGGGGTCGTCGCGACCGTCCTGCTGATCTTCACCCTGATGCTCGCCGACTTCTTCGACACGATGGGCACGATGACCGCCATCGGCGCGGAGGCAGGTCTGCTCGACGAGACGGGCACTCCGCCGAACACGCAACGGATCCTGATCGTCGACTCGCTGGCCGCCGCCGCGGGTGGCGCCGCCTCCGTGTCCAGCAACACGTCGTACATCGAGTCGGCGGCGGGTGTCGGCGAGGGTGCCCGCACCGGTCTCGCGAGCGTGGTCACCGGCGTCCTGTTCCTGCTGGCGACGTTCCTCGCCCCGATCGTCGCGATCATCCCGTACGAGGCGGCGACGCCCGCCCTGGTCGTCGTGGGCTTCCTGATGATGACCCAGGTCAAGGGCATCCTCTGGGACGACGTCGAGATCGCGCTGCCCGCCTTCCTCACGATCATCCTGATGCCGTTCGCCTTCTCGATCAGCGTCGGGATCGGGGCCGGCTTCGTCAGCTACGTGCTCATCAAGGCGGTCCGCGGCAAGAGCAGCCAGATCCACCCGCTCCTCTGGGTGGTGTCCGCGCTGTTCGTCGTCTACTTCGCGATCGACCCGATCCGTCAGCTGCTCGGCGTGGAGTAACCGACCCCGCGCTGGTCAGCCGGGGGGCCGACTGCGCAGGATGGGGTCATGACGACTGCTGTCGGTGCCAAGGACCTCGAGCTCGTCGACGCGTACTGGCGGGCGGCGAACTACCTGTCCGTCGGGCAGATCTACCTGCTCGACAACCC
>JAVEDG010000275.1 GCA_030841245.1 Actinomycetota bacterium | reverse complement strand
CGCCGGATGGGCATCAAGGTGCTGCCACCCGACGTCAACGAGTCCGACGCCGACTACACGCCGCGCGGCACCGACATCCGGTTCGGGCTGTCCGCGATCCGCAACGTCGGGGACAACGTGGTGGCCGCGATCGACGCCGCGCGGCGTGAGAAGGGCCGCTTCGCCGACTTCAAGGACTTCCTCAACAAGGTGCCGGCCCAGGTCTGCAACAAGCGGACCGTCGAGTCCCTGATCAAGGCCGGCGCGTTCGACTCCCTGGGCCACTCCCGCCGCGGCCTGGTCACGGTCCATGCCGAGGCGATCGACGCGATCATCGAGATCAAGCGCAACGAGGCGATGGGTCAGGACTCGCTGTTCGGTTCGCTCGACGACGCGGGCTCCGCCGACGCCACGCTCGACTTCCAGGAGCCGGTGGGGGAGTGGGACAAGGCGGCGCTGCTGTCCTACGAGCGGGAGATGCTCGGCCTCTACGTCTCGGACCACCCGCTGCTCGGTGTCGAGCACGTCCTCTCGGCTGCTGCCGACTGCACGATCGCGACCCTGACCGGCTCCGAGGAGCGAGCCGACGGCTCCATCGTCACGATCGGCGGGATGGTGAGCGGGCTGGCCCGCAAGGTGACCCGCAAGGGCGACGTCTGGGCGATCGCCACGGTCGAGGACCTCGAGGGCGCCATCGAGGTGATGTTCTTCCCGCAGACCTACCAGCTGTTCGCCACCCTCCTGGCGGAGGACGCCGTGGTCATCGTGAAGGGCCGGCTGGACCGCCGCGAGGACGTCCCGAAGCTGATCGCCATGGACATCTCGCTGCCGGACCTCTCGGAGGGCCCGCGTGGCCCCGTGGTCATCTCGCTGCCGGTCGGGCGCTGCACGCCCCCGGTGGTCGAACGGCTCAAGGAGGTCCTCGCCACCCACCCCGGAGCCACCGAGGTGCACCTCCGGCTGCTGGCTGCGTCCCGGACCACCGTGCTGCGCATCGACGACGGGCTGCGGGTCAACCCCAGCCCCGCCCTGATGGGGGACCTCAAGGCCCTGCTCGGGGTCGGTTGCCTGAGCGGCTGACCCGGCCGGGGCCGGTCGAGGACGCCGACCCGGCACCGGCCGCACCGACGTCGACGCCGCACGCCGCTCTGCCGCCACGGTGCGTGGCGGCAGGCGACCGGTCAGTGCACGAGGATCAGCCGTTCGGCCGGAGTTAGGGCGCGTCCCCCAGCAAAACGGGCAAAGCGCGTCACCCGTTCGGCTCAATCGACGTTGAGTAAGTTAACGACAACGCAAAGCGACGCGATCCTCGGTCGTAGTGCCACTGACGGTCATCACCCGGTGACACCGGGTGCCCGAGGTGGCTCACGAGGAGGAACAAATGGCGCGATCGATGATCGTCCGTGCGATCACCGCGGCGGGCACTCTCAGTGCTCTCGCGGCGGTTGTCGGTGCCGGTATCAAGTGGGCGGGGTGATCGGGATGAAGAACATGACCACGGGTCTGGTCCTGAAGGCCCTGACGTCCGCCGGCACCGTCGTCACTCTGGTCAGCATCGTGGGTGCTGGCCGCAAGTGGCTGGGGTGAACGAGGGAGCACAAGAGCCCGTGGCCGATTCGGCCACGGGCTCTCCCCGCGTTGCCGTGCTGCGGCCGTTCATCGCGTTCGTCCTCGTCGCGGGCCTGGCCTGCCTCGCGCTCACCGCGTTCGCGCAGGTCACCGGACCGTGGTCCAGCGTCGGCATGGAGTGCTACCTGCTGGCCGCGATGCTCTTCGTCGGCGAGCTGCGCGCCATCCCGGTCCCTCGAGGTGACGACACGACCGACCAGATCACTGTCTCGTCGACCTTCGCCACCGCGCTAGTCCTCATCGGCCCGCTCTCGTTGGCCCTCGCCGTACAGGCCCTGGCCGTGTTCCTCGACGACGCCATCCACCACCGGGCGCGTCGCATCATGCTGTTCAACGTCGGCCAGTACCTGCTGACGCTCAGCGCCGCGCGACTGGCCTTCGCCCTCGTCGACCACCGCCCCATCTTCGCGCTGACCACCCACCTGCGCCCCGAGGACATCCCCGCCGGACTGGTCGCGGGCGCCGTCTACTTCGCGGTCAACAACGGTCTCGTCGCTTTGGTCGTGTCGCTCAACACCGGGCTGTCGATGATCGAGGTGCTCAGCGACGACGTGCGGTTCCAGCTGGCCACCTCCAGCATCCTGCTCGGGCTCGCTCCCGTCGCGGCGCACGCCGGCGAGTTCTCGGTGCTGATGCTGCCACTGCTGCTGCTGCCGATCCTCGGTGTCCACCGAAACGCCGAGATGGCGCTCACCAGGGCGCGAGAGGCGCTGCACGACGACCTGACCGGTCTGCCGAACCGTGAGCTCCTGCGCCGACGGGCCGAACGCGCGCTGACCGGGCTGGACGGCAGCGGCCAGTCAATGGCGATCATGCTGTTCGACCTCGACCACTTCAAGGAGATCAACGACACCCTGGGCCACCACGTCGGGGACCAGGTGATCCGCGAGGTCGCCGGACGACTGACGTCAGGGCTCGGGCCGGGCGCCAGCGTCGCCCGCCTCGGCGGCGACGAGTTCGCGGTGTTGCTGCCCGACGTCGAGGACGCGTCGGCCGCCCAGGCGCTCGCCCGCAGCCTCATCGAACGGCTCCGCGAGCCGGTCACCGTGGACGGCGTCCGGATGGGTGTCCAGGCCAGCGTCGGGATCGCACTGGCTCCCCAGCACGCGGACTCGGTCGAGACGCTGCTCAAGCGGGCCGACATCGCGCTCTACCGGGCGAAGTCCAACCGCGGTGAGACCCAGGTCTACCGTCCGGAGATCGACCGGCACACGGTGGAACGTCTCTCCCTGCTGGGCGACCTGCACAGCGCGATCGAGAACGACGAGTTCGTCCTCGTGTTCCAGCCACAGATCTGCGCACACACCGGTGAGGTGCTCTCGGTCGAGGCGCTGACCCGCTGGCTGCACCCGCGGCACGGTCTGGTCAGCCCCGACCTGTTCATCCCGCTCGCCGAGAACAGCGGCCTGATCGGTCCGCTGTCCCGGTGGGGGATCGAGCGGGCGCTGGCGGAGCTGTCCCGATGGCGCGCCTCGGGCCACGACTTCTCCGTCGCGGTCAACATCTCGGCCCGGCTGCTCACCGACCTCGACCTGCCGGAGTTCATCGCCGAGACGCTCACCCTGCACGAGATCCCGGCGTCGCGGCTGACCGTCGAGGTGACCGAGAGCACGATCATGGCCGACCCGAAGCGGGCACTGGACATCCTCGGCCGGCTGCGGCGCACCGGCATCAGCCTGGCCGTCGACGACTTCGGCACCGGCTACTCCTCGCTGTCCTACCTGCGCCGGATCGAGGCCGACGAGCTCAAGATCGACAAGTCCTTCGTGCTGCAGATGGGGCTCGACGACAACAGCGCGATCATCGTCCGCTCGACGGTGGAGCTCGGGCACAGCCTGGGGCTCGCCGTCACGGCCGAAGGGGTCGAGGACCTGCCGACCCTCGAGGCGCTGCGCGCTCTCGGCTGCGACCGGTTGCAGGGCTTCTACCTGAGCCCGCCGCTGTCCGCCTCGGCGTTCGAGACCTGGCTGCGCAAGCGGCCCACGACCTTCGACCAGGTCCTGATCACCCTCGAAGGAGGTGCGGAGTGATCATCCCCGTCGCCGGGCTGCTCGCCCTGCTCTCGCCGCTGCTGGCCGGTGGCCGCCTCCGCGGCTTCGCCCGCGTCCAGATCAGGCAGGGCTGGGTGGTGGGCGTGGCCCTGCTCGCCCAGATCGTCGTCATCTCGGTCCTCCCGCAGGAGAACCACGTGCTGCTCGCCGTCGTGCACGTCGCGACGTACGCCGCGGCGGGCTGGTTCGTCTGGGTCAACCGGAGAATCCCGGGCCTGTGGTTGATCGCCCTCGGCGCGGCCAGCAACGGCATCACCATCGCCGTAAACGGCGGCACCCTGCCGGCCCGCGCCGGCGCGATGGCCTCAGCCGGCCTGGCCCCCAAGCCGGGGGAGTTCGTCAACTCCGGAACCCTCGCGCACCCGCACCTCGCCTTCCTGGGCGACGTGTTCGCGATCCCGGCCGGCTGGCCGCTGCCCAACGTGTTCAGCATCGGCGACGTGCTCATCGTCGCCGGCGTGTTCTGGGGCGCCCACCGGATCTGTGGCTCGCGGCTGGCCCCGGTCTGGACGCCGCCGGCGACATCGGCGTCGACGCCAGGTCACGACACGGCTACCGGCATCGCGATCGTCAACCATCGGCAGGCGGCTGCCGATATCCTCCCGGGGCCATCATCAGAGCGCACGAGCCGGTCGCCTTCCGGTCCTGTCGTCGCCGCGCCGGTGGACCAGCTGGTCGCCGGGGCGGACCCGGCGACCGCCACGTACACAGGGGGTAGCGATGACCGAGGACGGACCCGACCAGGCCGGCACCGGCGATCAGGACGACGCGGACCGGTCCTGGCAGGCCGCGCCCGCGAGTGAGCCCGTTGCCGGCTCGATGAGCTGGTCGGCGGCGCCCGGCAGCGACGTCCTGGTCTCGGGTGACCAGGAGGCGTCGCACCGGAACCGCTCGTGGCTGCTGGTCGGCATCGCGGTCGCTCTCGTCGCCACTCTCGTCGGCGGCGTCGCGTACGGCGTGAACCGGCTCTCGGGAGGCGGCGCGCAGCCCGAGGACGCGCTGCCCTCCGGCGCGGTCGCGTTCGCGAAGCTGGACCTGGACCCGTCCGCCGGGCAGAAGATCGACGCCATCCGGTTCCTGCGCAAGTTCCCGTCGCTCCGCAGCCACATCTCCGAGGACTCGGACCTGCGCAAGCAGTTCTTCGACCAGGTGGCGGACCAGGTCGGCTGGACGGGCATCAACTTCGACCGCGATGTCAAGCCGTGGCTGGGGCAGCGGGTGGGCGTGGCGGCCTACGCCCCGCACAAGTCGACGCTGGACCCCAGCTCGCAGCCGGATGTCGTCGTGGCGCTGCAGGTCACCGACCACGACGCGGCGGTCGAGGGACTGACGCGGCTGGTCGACTCGGCCAGCGGCTCGGGGCCGAGCCCCGGCTTCGTCGTGGGTGACGACTACGCCCTCCTGGCGCAGAACCCTGCCGACGCCCAGCGGGCCGGCCGCGCCGCCAGTGAGCGGGGGACCCTGGGAGAGGACAAGACCTTCGCGTCGGACCTCGCGGGGCTGGACAGCGGCGTGGCCGCATTCTGGCTGGACGGCAAGGCGCTCGGGACCGCGCTGCCCATGGTCGCAGCGGGGGCCGGGAGCAGCGTCGCGCAGTCCGGGCGCACGACGTACGTGCTGCGCTTCGACGGACCGGACGTCCTCGAGCTGGTGGGCAAGGTCACGGGCGCGTCCTCCCTCCCGACGCAGCTCGGCGAGCTCCAGGGCATGGACACGCTGCCGTCGTCGACCGTGGCGGCCTTCGGTCTGGCTGACGGGCGCAAGGTGGTCGGCCCGGCGTTCGACTCGCTGCGCAAGAACGTCGACAAGACCGCCGGCCGCGGGGCGTTCGACCAGTCACTGGCACAGCTGGAGGCGCAGTACGGCATCCAGCTGCCCGCCGACCTCGAGACCCTGCTCGGCTCGAACTTCGTTGCTGCCCTGGACCGCACCGGGCTGGGTCAGGGTCAGATCGCGGTTGCGGCTCGGGTGCAGACCGACGGGACCCGGGCGCTCGCGATTCTCGACCGGCTGACCGCCGCACTGCCGGTACCGATCGCCTACCGGAAGCTGCCCGACGGCTACGTCATCGGCAGCGACCAGCGCGCCACGGGGCGGCTGGCGGGCGGCGGCTCGCTCGGCTCGAACGCCCGGTTCACCAATGCGGTGCCGGACCTCAAGGGGTCCAGCGTCGCGATGTACGTCGACCTCGCGGCGCTGGTGGACGCGTTCGCCCCGAGCGGCCAACGCGCCGATCTGGCGCCGCTGGACACCGTCGGCATGACCGCGGTGACGGCCGGCCGAGGATCCGGGACGTTCCGGCTGCGGCTGGTCACCAAGTAGCCACGACGGACGCCCTCACGGCTCGCCGCCCGGCGCGGGGGCCGCGCCGGGATGTCAGGATGAGCACGTGCTGATGAGCGTCGACCGGCGGGCTGAGCTGCGCACGGCGGTCCTCTCCGGTCTCGGCGTCGCCCTGGTCGGGCTGCCCGTCGGACTGGTCTGGTGGCTGATCGCACCGTTGCGGCAGTGGCAGGTCTCGCAGGGCGGCGCGTTCCCGGTCGCGCCCGAGAGCGAGGCCGCCATCGCCGCCGACGGCTGGTTCGCGGTCTGCGCGGGCACGGCCGGCCTGGTCTGCGCCCTGCTGGTCTTCGCGCGCACCCGGCACGCGCGGGTCGGCGCGCTCGCCGGCCTGGTGGGCGGCGGACTGGTCGCCTCGGTGATCGCCTGGCGGCTCGGCGTCTGGCTCGGCCCCGCATCGGTGTCCGACACGCTCAAGTCCGGGCTCGGCAACGGAGCGGTGTTCGACGGTCCGCTCCAGCTCTCCGCCAAGGGAGTGCTGCTCGTCGGCCCGATGGCCTCGTCCATCGCGTACTTCGCGCTCACCGCGGGCCTGGAGCCGGCGCCCCGGGCGGACGGCACGACCGGGGTGAACGGCGTGGAGCGCACAGGTGGCCGGTTCCCCGTGACGGTGCTGCGCCCCGGCTACGCCATCGACGAGGTCGACCTCTTCTTCGCCCGGCTCGAGGCCGGGGAGATCAGCCCGGAGCAGGCCGGCGCGGTGCGCTTCGGCTCGACTCGGCTGCGCCGCGGGTACGACGAGGCGGCTGTCGACGCGGCCTTGGCCGGGTCCCGGGCCGGGCGCTGACCGGAGGATCGGTGCCGAGCGTCATCTCGTCCGGGCTCGGCGTCCTCGGAGCGCTTTCGGACGCCGTCGCGGTGGCGGCGGCCGGTATCGCCGGCTGGGTCACATACCGGACCGCGCGCGGCCGCAACCCGCTGCTCGAGCGCGTGCTGCGGGCCGAGCGGCGGCGCTGCCTGGGTCCTTGCCTCGCTGCCGCCGGCATCTCCGCGTCGAGCCTGCGACGGGAGTGCCGACGCCACGCCCGGGCCGTCGCACAGGGAGATGGGCTCGGCGACGTGCAGACTGAGCTGGCCTGGCTGGACTCACTGGCCAGGGACGAGGTGCCGGGGTACCAGGGCCCGCTCGTCGTGCGTGGCATGCACCCTGACGTACCGGCAGCCACGCAGCTGCATGACCTCGCAACAGCGTACGAGCGGCTGGGGGTGCGGCTGCGCGGGCGCGGCCTGCTGGCTCCGTCACCCCTCATCGGCGCCGCCTCGGACCTGGCCGCCGCCACGAGCGGGCACCTGAGGTCCCAGGCATACTTCGCGACCTCACCTCCGGTGGCAGTCCCGGGCGGGAGGCTCGAGCTGGACCGCTGCGGCTTCACCCTCGAGCTGCTGGAGACCGTCGAGAGCGGCCGGGCCGATCACGGTATCGATGCCGTCACCGTGACACACGTACGGGAGCGCCTCGTGGTCCCGGGCCTGCCGGCGGCCGGGCTGACGGCCGTCGACCGGGTGCGGGCGTTGCCGGCCCCAGTCACGCCTGACGAGGTGGCCCGGCTGACGGCACGGCTGCGGGGGAAGTCCTTCGACGGGGTGCTTCCCAGCCTGCGTAGCCGGCAGCGCCAGTACGACCTGACGAGCGGACGCACCCGCCTGCACCTCGAGCTGGCCGAGACGACGTACTCGGCTGTCCTGCTCACCCACTACGTGGGGTCCCACGGTGCGGGACGCTCGGCGGAGTCGCTGCTCTCGACCGCGGACCAGGCGGCTCGGCTGCTGACCCTGTCGTTGCTCCCCGTGTCCGCGGACGGATACCTGCTCCTGGCGCGTCGTTCCAGGGGGGTCGGCGTCGGGGCCTACCGGCTGTCGCCGGCGGTCAACGGCAATCTCGAGATGCGCGACCGGCTGGGCGTCGCTGTCGACCGCGGGCCGGACGGCGCACCAGACCCGGTCCGCGCGCTGTGCCGAGAGGCGGCCGAGGAGATGGGGCTGGTCGTCGCTCCCGACGACGTGCAGGTCCTCGGTCTGACTCGGGTCAGCTACTCGGAGGAGGTCGCAGTGTCCGTGCTGGTCGCCACGGTCTCACCGGATCAAACCGCCGAAGAGCTCGCCGCCGGGTCAGTCCGGGCGGACCGGGTGGAGGGACGATGGGAGCTGGAGGGTGAGTTCCTGGCCCTCCCGGTCGGGGACGGTCCGCAGCACCGGGACGAGCTGCTGGCATGGACCCTCACCAGTGCCGACCAGGTGCCGCACGTTCCTGCCGTGCTCATCGCTTGGGCGTTGCCCGCGTTGGCCGACGACCTCGGCTTCGACGCCGCACTCGACCACCTGCGGCGGCTGGCCGCGGGTCCGGTCGCCCCGCTGCCCACGGGGACCGTGATGCTTCACAGGGACGGACGTCCCTCAAGGTCAGCGTCGTCCGGCTCGGCCTAGTCCTAGTTGGGGCTGACGGCCGTCCGCACCATGTCCACGGCGGGCAGCGACGGCAGCACCGAGAAGACCGACAGCTCCCGGCGCAGCAGCACCCGCTCGCGCAGCAACCGGTCCGCGGTGTCCGCCGCCTCGAGCAGTGACTGCTTGTCGGTGAGGTCGAGCACGGCCGACGCGGCCACGAGGTAGGACAGCACGGTGGGGTCGTCCGGGGTCTCGATCGCCTCCTCCGGACCGACCAGGGCGGCGCGGTAGGCCGACCAGAGAGCGAGCACCTGCGTAGCGAGCGGCTCGGTGTCCTCGCCCGTCGTCTCGTCGAGCAGGGTCACCTCGGCCTGCAGGTACGGCCGTGACGCGTCCAGCGCGTGCACCCGGAACCGCTGGGTCCCGGTCGTGACGAGGTCGAACGCGCCGTCGTCGTAGGGCTCGATCCCGTGCACCGTCGCCACGCATCCGACGTCGTAGAGGTCGGGGCGGCTCGGACCGGCCTCCACGCCGGAGCGGATCGCGACGACCCCGAAGTGCCGCGACTCCTCGGGGCGGGCGAGCAGGTCGTGGACGAGTGCCCGGTAGCGGTCCTCGAAGACATGCAGCGGCAGCACCAGCCCGGGGTAGAGGACCGTCCCCAGCGGGAACAGCGGCAGTCGCTGCGTCACTCGCCGAGCCTATAGACGCCGATCCCCGTCCAGCCGAGGACAAGCACCGCTCGAGCGGTGGGCGTGACCGGCTGCGGCGCACGCCCATGGCATGGACGGCGGCGTGGCCGCGGCCGGGGCCTTCGTAGACTGCCGCGGGTGATCTCGCGAGTCGACCTGCGCGGCAGGTGCGCAGCGGACGCTCGCGACCTGCTGCCGCGGGCGTCGCTCGGCGTCGACGAGGCGCTCGAGATGGTGCGCCCGCTGGTGGACGACGTCCGGCGCCGGGGCGCGGCGGCGGTCCGCGAGCTCACCAACCGGTTCGACGGCGTCGACCGGGCGACCACCCGGGTCCCCGACAGCGAGCTGACCGGAGCCCTCGAGCGGCTCGAGCCACGGTTGCGCGCGGCGTTGGAGGAGGCCGCCCGGCGGGCCCGGCTGGTGCACGAGGCCCAGCGACGCAGTGACGTCACCGTCGAGGTCGCCCCCGGCGCACGGGTGACCGAGCGATGGGTCCCGGTACGACGGGTGGGGCTGTACGTGCCGGGCGGTCTGGTGCCGCTGCCGTCCAGCGTCGTCATGAACGTCGTGCCCGCCCAGGTCGCGGGCGTCGGCTCGGTCGCGCTCGCGTCGCCGCCCCGGCCGGAGTGGGGCGACCTGCCGCACCCGGTGGTGCTGGCGACGGCGGCGCTGCTCGGGGTCGACGAGGTGCACGCCGCGGGTGGGGCACAGGCGGTCGCGATGTTCGCGTGGGGCACCGAGGACTGCCCCCGCGTCGACCTGGTCACCGGCCCGGGCAACGTCTACGTGACCTCGGCGAAGCGACTGCTCCGTGGTGTCGTCGGCATCGACTCGGAGGCCGGCACCACCGAGATCGCGATCCTCGCCGACGACTCGGCCGACCCGGCGTACGTCGCGGCCGACCTGGTCGCCCAGGCGGAGCACGACCCGAAGGCCGGCTGCCTGCTCATCACGCCGAGCCCGCAGCTGGTCGACCTGGTCGAGGCCGAGCTGGCCCGCCAGGTCCCGGGCACGCGCCACCGGGAGCGGGTCGAGGCCGCGCTGGCCGGTCAGGCCGCCCACGTCCTGGTCGACGACCTGGACCAGGGGCTGACGGTTGTCGACGACTGGGCTCCTGAGCACCTCGAGGTGCTCACCCGCGACGCGGCCACCTGGGCGGCCCGGGTCTCCAACGCCGGTGCCGTCTTCGTCGGCCCCTGGTCGCCGGTCTCCCTGGGCGACTACGTCGCCGGGTCCAACCACGTGCTGCCGACCGGCGGCACCGCCCGCCACACCGGCGGCCTGTCCGTGCAGTCGTTCCTGCACTCCCTGCACGTCGTCGACTACTCGCGCGACGCGCTCGCCGCCGCCGCGCCGTTCGTGGACGCGCTCGGCGGCGCCGAGGACCTGGCAGCGCACGTCGCAGCGGTTCGCACCCGGGTGCCGCGATGAGCCGCCCGACCCGCCCGGCGCCCGAACTGGAGCGGCTGCTGCGTCCCGACCTGCAGGGCGCCACGCCGTACGGCGCGCCGCAGCTCGACGTGCCGGTCCGCCTCAACACGAACGAGAACCCGCACCCGCCGTCGCGGGGGCTGGTCGCCGACATCGCCGAGAAGGTCGCCGAGGCGGCACGACTGATGAACCGCTATCCCGACCGCGACGCCGTCGCGCTGCGCGCCGACCTGGCCACCTACCTCGGCGCGACGACGGGCCTGCCGCTCGCCACCGAGCAGGTCTGGGCCGCCAACGGCAGCAACGAGGTGCTGCAGCAGCTCCTCCAGGCCT